>NZ_JBHWUR010000071.1:0-38782 GCF_042737755.1 Streptomyces sp. NPDC059994 | reverse complement strand
CGCCCCTGACCGCCCAGGGGCGCGGGGAACTGCGCGATCAGCCACGCACGGTCCGCAGCCGAAGCACCCCCGGAGGGTTTGGGGAAGGGGTGGGGTGGGGTGGGGTGGGGTGGGTCCTACAGCCGTTGCAGGATCGTCGCCGTCGCCAGCGCACCCCCCGCACACATCGTCACCAGCGCGAACTCCCGGTCACGCCGCTCCAGCTCGTGCAGCGCCGTAGTGATCAGACGCGCCCCCGTCGCCCCCACCGGATGCCCCAGGGCGATCGCGCCGCCGTTGACGTTCACCTTGTCCAGGTCCTGGTCGAAGACCTGGGCCCAGCTGAGGACGACCGACGCGAACGCCTCGTTGATCTCGACGAGGTCGATGTCCCGCAGCGACATCCCGGCCTTGCCGAGCACCGCCCTCGTCGCGTCGATCGGCCCGTCGAGGTGGAAGTGCGGGTCGGCCCCCACCAGCGCCTGCGCCACGATCCGCGCCCGGGGCCGCAGCTTCAGCGCCCTCGCCATCCGCTTGGACGCCCACATGATCGCGGCCGCGCCGTCGGAGATCTGGGAGGAGTTCCCGGCCGTGTGCACGGCGGTCGGCATGACGGGCTTCAGCCCGGCCAGCGCCTCCATCGACGTGTCCCGCAGGCCCTCGTCCCGGTCGACGAGCCGCCACATGCCCTGCCCGGCCGCCTGCTCCTCATCGGTCGTGGGCACCTGCACCGCGAACGTCTCCCGCTTGAACCGCTCCTCGGCCCACGCCACGCCCGCCCGCTCCTGCGAGAGCAGCCCGAGCGAGTCGACCCGCTCCCGTGTCAGCCCCCGGTGGCGCGCGATCCGCTCCGCCGCCTCGAACTGGTTGGGCAGGTCCACGTTCCACTCGTCCGGGAACGGCTTCCCGGGCCCGTGCTTGGACCCCGACCCCAGCGGCACCCGCGACATGGCCTCCACCCCGCAGCTGATGCCGACGTCCACGACGCCCGCCGCGATCATGTTGGCGACCATATGGCTGGCCTGCTGGGACGACCCGCACTGGCAGTCCACGGTGGTCGCCGCCGTCTCGTACGGCAGCCCCATCGCCAGCCACGCGTTGCGCGCGGGGTTCATGGACTGCTCGCCGGCGTGCGTGACCGTGCCTCCGACGATCTGCTCCACGCAGTCCGCGTGGATCCCGGTCCGCCCGAGCAGCTCGCGGTAGGTCTCGCCGAGCAGATAGGCGGGGTGGAGATTGGCGAGCGCACCTCCGCGCTTGCCGATCGGCGTGCGTACGGCTTCGACGATGACGGGTTCCGCGGCCATGAGCTCGTCCTCTCCCTCGCACAGTCGCCGGGGCCTCCCGGAGCCGCCGCGACCGAACCGGTCCGGAACTAGTACGCGTTCTAGTTCCGTATGCAGTCTGGTGAGACTTACCCCCGGTACGCAAGGGTTGTGCACGCACCCGCGCACTCCCGCAGCCGCAATCAACCACCCCCGCACCCTTGCGACTTGTAGAACCCGTTACTACCTTTCAGTCAAATTCTGATGGGTCGTCAGACAAGTGCCGTCGAGATGGAGCTGCCGATGCGCTGCCCCCACCTGCCCGAGGGGTTCGACTTCACCGACCCCGACCTGCTCCAGGACCGCGTCCCGTACCCGGAGTTCGCCGAGGCGCGGCAGACCGCCCCGGTCTTCTGGTGCCCGCAGCCGCACGGCCTCGCCGGCTTCGGCGACGACGGCTACTGGGTGGTGACCCGGCACTCGGACGTCAAGTACGTCTCCACGCACCCGGAGCTGTACTCCTCCACCACCAACACCGCCGTCATCCGCTTCAAGGAGAACATCACCCGCGACCAGATCGAGGTCCAGCGGCTGATCATGCTGAACATGGACCCGCCGGAGCACACCCGGGTCCGCCAGATCGTCCAGCGCGGTTTCACGCCACGCGCGATCCGCTCCCTCGAAGGCGCCCTGCGCGACCGCGCCCGCCGGATAGTCGACACGGCCCTCGCGGCCTCCGAGGGCCACGACTCCTTCGACTTCGTCACCAACATCGCGGTGGAGCTGCCGCTCCAGGCGATCGCGGAGCTCATCGGCGTACCGCAGGAGGACCGCGCGAAGATCTTCGACTGGTCCAACAAGATGGCGGCGTACGACGATCCCGAGTACGCCATCACCGAGGAGATCGGCGCCGAGGCGGCCATGGAGATCGTGAGTTACGCGATGAACCTGGCGGCGGCGCGCAAGGAGTGCCCGGCGAAGGACATCGTGTCGACGCTGGTCGCGGCGGAGGGCGAAGGCAACCTGCTGGCCGACGAGTTCGGCTTCTTCGTCATCCTGCTCGCGGTGGCGGGCAACGAGACGACCCGCAACGCGATCAGCCACGGCATGCACGCGTTCCTCACCCACCGCGACCAGTGGGAGCTCTACAAGCGCGAGCGCCCCGACACGGCGGCGGAGGAGATCGTGCGCTGGGCGACGCCGGTGGTGTCCTTCCAGCGTACGGCGGTGCAGGACACGGAGCTGGGCGGCCAGAAGATCAAGGCGGGCGACCGGGTCGGCCTGTTCTACTCGTCGGCCAACAACGACCCCGAACTCTTCGACGAGCCGGAGAAGTTCGACATCCTCCGCGACCCGAACCCACACCTCGGCTTCGGCGGCGGAGGCCCGCACTTCTGCCTCGGCAAGTCGCTCGCCGTCCTCGAAATCAACCTGATCTTCAACGCGATCGCGGACGCCCTGCCCAACCTGACGCTCGCGGGCGACCCGCGCCGCCTGCGGTCGGCGTGGCTGAACGGCATCAAGGAGTTGCAGGTGAGCCCGTGAGGCCCGTGAGCACTACAGCTGCCGTACGAAGTCGCTGAAGGCGGCGGGGTGGAAACGGATGGCGGGGCCGTGGGGGTTCTTGGAGTCGCGGACGGCGACGGCGTGAGGGAGGGCGGCGAGCTCTACGCAGGAGCCGCCCTGGTCGCTGCTGCGCGTTGACTTGTGCCACTGGGCGGTGCCGAGGGTGGCGCACTCGACGCATTCGCCGCCCTGGTCACCGCTGTGCGAGGACTTGCGCCAGGCGGCGCCGCCGAGCGGCACACACTCAACGCAGGAGCCGCCCTGATCACCGCTGTAGCTGGACTTACGCCACTGGACGCGGGTCAGATCCAGGTTGCTCCCCATACCGTTCCTCCATCGCGTGCCGGATCAGCTTCGCCGAGTCCTGGATGGACAGGGCGGCGGCTTGGAGGTGATCGTAACGGAGTGAACAGTCCTTGACCGTGTCCGGGTTGGCAGTTGGATGACCAGCTCCGTAGCCCTCGGTGTAGACGATGGCCGGATCCCCGGTGAAGCGGAAGAGGTCGAACGAGCCTTGCAATCCAGCATGCGCTCCGACCTCGTACGGCAGGACCTGGATGTTCACCTTCGGGTTGCTCTCGAACGACAACAGCCGGTCCAACTGCCCGCGCATGACCTCGTCACCGCCGATCTCCTGATTCAACGCGGCCTCGCCGATGATCGCCCACAGGACCGGCGCGTGATCCTTCTCCAAGATGCGCTGCCGAGCCAGCCGGACCGCCGTACGGTCGTCCAAGTTGGTTTGATCCAGCGTGCCGAGCACGGCGCGCGCGTACGGCGGCGTCTGCAAGAGCCCGTGGATCAGGTGCGTATGGAACGTGTTGATCTCAACCGCCCGCGCCTCCAGCTCAGCAACTTGCTGAAACCAAGCCGGGAGTTGACTTCGCAGAACGAGCGGCAGCAGCCGCGACAACAGCCCGCCCGTGCCCAGCGCGATGTCCGCGCGTTCGCTGAAATCGGACGTCGGCAGCTTTCGGGCCGTTTCGATCTGGCCGATCAGCGAGCCCGTGTACGAGATGATCGCGCCCAGTTGCTTCTGGGTGAGCCCGCTCGCCTCGCGGTAGCGGCGCAGCTCGTAGCCGTAATAGTCGAGCGGCGAGGCGCTCGGGTCGAGGACGTTGATGTGGACCACGGCGGGTACCCCCTCGTGCTCAACTCCGCTTACTTCCCAGCGGGTTGTATTCGTGCCGTAGCCGAGAGTAGCCATCGCGCGTCACGCTCGTCCCGTGAACGACAATACCCAGTACGGCATGCGCTTCACGGTCGGCGCGCACTCCGCCCGCCATGTCCGCAGGATCGTCCGTACACACCTCGACTTCTGGGCCATGTCCGACCTCACGGACGCGGCCGAACTCGCCGTGACGGAGCTGCTCGCCAACGTGGTGCGCCATGTGCCCGACCGTTACTGCGAGTTGAGCATCCACCGCCGGCCGCACGGCGTGCGCGTCGAGGTGTCGGACCGCTTCCCGCAGCTTCCCCTGCCGCTCACCGCGTCGGACCAGGACGAGACCGGGCGCGGACTCGTCCTCCTGGACGCGGTGGTCGACAAGTGGGGCGTCTCCCCGGGCCCGGGGAGGGCCGGGAAGACGGTGTGGTTCGAGTGCGGAACGCCCCCGCAGCACATCACGGACCTAGACCTTGATGAACTCCTCCACGACTGAAACAGTTGCGATCGAACGTGATCGCAACTGGATCGGTGGGGGAATGAGCACTCAGGAACAGAATCAGCAGCATCCGGACCGGCTGGCCGTCACCGAGCGGACCCGGCACCGGCGGCTTCGGGAACAGGGCAGTACCGAGGTCGCGGACCTCGACGCGGTACTGCGGGGCGGGTTCGTCTGTCATCTCGGGGTCGTCGTCGACGGCGCGCCCATGGTCGTACCGACCGTGTACGGCGTGGACTTCGACGCCCGTACCCTCTACGTCCACGGCTCCGTCGCCAGCCGCAGCCTCGTCCGGGCGCCCGCGCAGACCGTCTGCGTCACCGTGACCCACATCGACGGACTCGTCCTCGCGCGGTCCGTCTTCGAGCACGGGGTCAATTACCGGAGTGCCATGGTCTATGGGGTGCCCCGGGCCGTCACGGACGGGGACGAGCTGCTGCACGGGCTGCGGATCGTGACCGAGCAGTGCGCGCCGGGGCAGTGGGAGTACGCGCGGCAGCCGAGCCGCAAGGAGCTCGCCGCCACCTCGCTGCTCGCGCTGCCGCTCACCGAGGCGTCCGTGAAGACGGCGTCCGGCCCGCCCGAGGACGGGGACGGGCCGGACGGTGAGCTCGGGCTGTGGGCCGGGGTGGTGCCGGTGCGGAGCTACTTCGACGTGCCGGAGCCCGACCCCGTTCTGCCCGCCGGCATCGCCTTGCCGCCCCATGTCGCCGCTCTGGGCGCGGGCAACTCCGGCAGCTGAATGCCGCGCGGGCCCGCCAGTACGTACACCAGGGCGAAGCCCGCGCCGACGACGGTGGCGCCGCCTATCGCGTCGAGCACCCAGTGGTTGGCGGTGGCGGTGATCGCGCAGACCGTGAAGAGCGGGTGGAGCATGCCCAGCGCCTTCATCCACAGCTTGGGCGCCACCACCGCGATCACGATGCCGCACCACAGCGACCAGCCGAAGTGCAGACTGGGCATCGCCGCGTACTGGTTGGTGACCCGCGTCATCGGCCCGTAGTCCGGGTTGGCCAGATCCTGCGGGCCGTGGACGGTGTCGATGAAGTCCATGCCCGGCATCAGGCGCGGCGGGGCGAGCGGGAAGAACCAGAAGCCGATCAGGCCGAGCAGCGTGGCGAAGCCCAGGGCCGCGCGTGCCCAGCGGTAGTCCGCCGGGCGGCGCACATAGAGGACGCCCAGGATCGTCAGCGGCACCACGAAGTGGAACGACTCGTAGTAGAAGTCGAGGAACGATCGCAGCCACTTGACGTGCTGGATCGAGTGGTTGGCCCAGTGCTCGATGTCGATGTGGAGCGCGCGCTCGATCGACGCGATGGTCCGGCCGTGCGCCTCGGCCGTCTCGCGCCCGGCGGTGGCCTCCAGCCGGATGTGGGAGTACGCCGAGTAGCCGACGCGTATGACGAGCATTTCCAGGAGCAGGTTCGGGCGGCTGAGCACCCGGCGCCAGAACGGCAGCAGCGGGATGCGGGCCCAGCGGGCCGGGACGGGCTCCGCGTACGCGGTGGGGACCGGGGCGCGGAAGTGCTCGGAGGTGCGCGGCAGGAACGGCACCAGGCAGGCCGCCGTCAGCGCTGTCAGCAGGGGAACGTTCTCGCGTAACGGGTACAGCGACGCCACGTTCGGCAGCAGCACCGCGCCCGGGAGCGTCATCACCAGGATGACGACGGCGGGCCACGCCAGGCGGTCGCGAGCCCTGGTCCCGGCCCGGCCGACCATCGCGAACAGCACCCACAGGAGCTGGTGCTGCCAGGCCGTCGGCGAGACGGCGACCGCGACGCAGCCGGTGAGGGCGACGGCGAGCAGGAGCTGGCCGTCGCGCGCGTAGCGGACGGCTCGGCGCAGCCCGAGGACGATCACGGCGGCGGCGAGCGCCAGGAAGAGCGCGATCTCCAGCGGCCCTTCGAGTCCGACCCGGAGCAGGGCGCCGTGCAGGGACTGGTTGGCGAGGCCGTCGGGGCGCGCGCCGAGCCCGGCGCCCGCCACGTGGTGCACCCAGTACGTCCAGGAGTCGTGCGGCATGACCGCCCAGGTCAGGGCGGTCGCGGCGGCGAAGGTGGCGGTGGTGGAGACGGCCGCGCGTCTGCGTCCGGTGAGCCAGAGCAGCGGGACGAAGAGCAGCACGGTGGGCTGGAGGGCCGCGCCGATGCCGATGAGCACCCCGCAGCCGCGCTCTCCGCGTACGACGAAGCAGCCGAGCAGGACGAGCAGAACGGGGATGATGCTGGTCTGGCCGGTGGTGAGGGCGTTGCGGACCGGCAGCGAGAGCATCAGGAGGCTGATGGCGACGGGCGCGGCCACCAGTGAACTGCGGCGTGAGATCGGCCCCGGCAGCGCGCGGGCGGCGACGACGCCGAGCACCGCGACGAGCAGCAGGGTGGAGAACGTCCAGGCCACTCCGAGCGCCTGCTCGGCGGAGTGCGTCAGTGGTTTGAGGGCGAGCCCGGCGAAGGGGGTGCCGGTGAAGTGGTCCTGGTCGTACAGGGACCCTTTGACGTGCAGCACGCCGTTGACACCGTCGGCGCCGTTGGCCCCGGTCCAGGTCTCCAGGTCGGTGAGCCGTTCACCGGGTGGAAGGCGCAGGACGTGGGCCATCTGCCGTAACGCGAGGATGGCGGCGACCAGCCACAGCACCACCCGGGCCACGCCCATCCGGGTGTCCGCCGACCCCGAGTCCACCGTGCTGCCGCGTCCGCCGTGCTCCGTATTGGCCACGCCGCGCCGAACCTCCCACCGTTCTCAGTAAGCCCGCTGTTCGCCCGTCGTACCGGCCCCCGACTGTGGGGCGACTGCTGAGAGCCTCGCACCACCCCTCCGAGAAGACCCAGACAACCCCCACTTAGCCTGACTGTCACCGGAGTTTCGACCGGAATCGTCTTGACCGGACTCCGCGACCTGGCGGAACCGGACCTGCCACGACGCCGTCGTAGACCCCGTCGACGATCTCGTCGGCGTGCGGTGTACAGACGTCGTACGGGCGCTGTAACGGAAGGCGGGGGAATGCGCGGCAGGAGCATCAGGGCGCGAACAGGGCTGATCACGGGGGCGTTGCTGGCACTCCAGCTCGGTTCGCTCGTCTCCCCCGCGTACGCGTGCGGGTGCGGCGCGATGGTCCACGGCACGGGGACGCGGCTGGCGGTACGTCAGGAGACGTCGGCGGTGCGCTGGGACGGCCGCGGCGAGCAGATCGTGATGAGTCTCACGGTCGACGGGAACGCCCCGAAGGCGGCGTGGATCATGCCGGTGCCGCACCGGGCGACGGTCACCCTGGGCGACCGCGCGCTCTTCTCCGACCTGGAGAAGGCCACGGCGCCGGTGTACAAGGACCGCGACCACTTCTGGCCGGAGGACGGCGACTGGCCGTTCGCCCGCGACCACCACTCGGTGGGCGACGGCGCGGGCCCCCCGATGGCGGCCGCGCCGCCGGTCGGCGTGGTCGACCGCCAGCGCCTTGGCCCCTTCGACGTGGCCCGCCTGACGGCCACGGACCCGGAAGCGCTGCGGAGCTGGCTGGCGAGAAACGGCTTCCAGCTCCCCCCGGCTCTCTCGACCGAGTTGCGGCCGTACGTCGCCCAGAAGTGGGAGTACGTGGCGATCCGCCTGGCCCCCGCGTCCGGCGGCGGCCCCCTGACGGGCACGCTCGACCCGTTGAAGCTGACGTTCGCCAGCGACCGGTTGGTCTACCCGATGCGCCTTTCCCGCCTGGCGAAGACGCCCCAGTCGCTGAACCTGTACGTGGTGTCGGCACACCGGATGGAGCCGGAGTCGCCGATCGGGGGCGCGAGGCCGGAGGTCCTGTACGCGGGGCGGGTGCCGCGGGAGCGGGGCGAACTGGCGAAGTTCGCGGGGGTGTCGCACACCTCCGAAGGCAACACCCCGTACCTCACGGCCCTGAGCCAGTCCTTCTGGCAGCCCTCCGCGATCACGGGCGACCACGAACTGACGCGCACCGCCGACGACACCCCGTTCCAGCGGGTGATCTGGACGGACCGCCTGATGCGGATAGCAGGCATCCCGGCGTGGCTCCTGACGGTGACCACGGCCCTGGCAGCCGCGGCGACGACGGCCCTCCTGCTCGTACGCAGGGGCCTGCGGCGCCGCCGCGTGGTGGTCCCGCCCGCGCCGGTCGTGGTGCCGCCGCCGTTGGGGTGAGAGGGGTCGTAGGGTGCGGGACATGAGCATCGTGAAGATCAATGTCCTGAAGGTCCCCAGCGAGCAGCGCGAGGTGCTGGAGCAGCGGTTCGCCGCGCGGGCGGGATCGGTGGAGAACTCCGACGGGTTCGAGTGGTTCGAGCTGCTGAGGCCCGTCGAGGGCACCGACGAATACCTCGTGTACACCCGCTGGCGCAGCGAGGAGGACTTCGAGAAGTGGATGGCCACGTCGATGCGCGGCTCGCACGGCGGGGGCGGCGCGGCGGAGGGCGCGGGCGGGGGCGAGCGCCCCAAGCCGGCCGCGACCGGTTCCACGCTGTGGTCGTTCGAGGTCGTGCAGCAGGCGGGGCCGAAGGGCTGAGTCGGCACCGCCCGCAGGCCACGCGTACGGCCCGTACGCCTGGGAGTTGGCGTACGGGCCGTATGTCCTGGCGCTGCTCCGGCTCCTAGAGCTCCAGCATGCGCTCGGTGATCTCCCGGTAGTCGCGCAGGGCGAGGCGGAGTTCCTCGGTGTCGCCCTTGTCGGGGACAGCCCGGCGGCGTTCCTTGACCAGTTCCGCGACGCGCGCGGCGGTCTCGCCCAGTACGGCGTCGGCCTCCTCCACGGCCTGCCGGGGCTCGTCGACGAAGCCGCCCACCGCCCGGTGCAGCCGCAGCGCCCACATGTCGCGCTCTTCGGCGGGGAGCAGCGGGGCGGGCTTGAGGTCGGCGGGCGGGGGCGGGGCGGGCTGGTCGGCAGCGGCTGTCGCCGGGGCGGGAGTTCGTCCGCCCGGATCGGACGCGCCCGCCGCCGGGGCGCGTACCGCCGGGTCCGCCGGGTCCGACGGGTCCACCGCCGGGTCGGAGCCGCGTACCGCCGGGGCCACCGGTGCGGCCTGAGCTCCGTCCAGGCCCGTGCCGGGTCGCGCGGTCGGCGCCCCGCCGCCCGTCGTCTCGTCCTCGTGGCGTCGCATCACACCGCACTTCCCTTCGCGTGCCGTCGCGGCAGGGCCGGGCGGCGGGTGGGCTGGGCATGGCGGGGGCCCGCCGTGAGGAGTTCCTCGAACAGGCTGCGGGCCTCGATGACCGCCTCCCGGATCTCCTCGGTGTCGCCGGTGCCCCGCGCCGCGCGGTGCACCCGGCGGTAGCCGTCGAGCTGGCCCGCGTGGTGCACGGACAGCGCCGCGAGCTGGTCCTCGTACGCCTTCGCCGCCGGGAAGCCCCGTTCCTCGGCCAGCCGGGCCATCAGTTTGTCGGCCGCCTCGGCCGCCCGGCGCGGCGAGTCGACGAACTGCTCCTGGATGCCCGCCCAGCGCACGAGGTAGTGCTCGCGGACCTCGGGGGGCAGCGGGCGTTCGGTGAGCGAGCCGTGCCGCTTCAGCCGCTCGGCGAGCTCGCGCTCGGCGGCCTTGCGGTCCCCGTCGTGCAGGACGACCGCCCGTTCGTACTCGGGGCCGAAGCGCCGCCGCAGCCCGCGCCCGCCGGTCGCCGAGCCGCGCAGCGCGAACCGGACGGCGACGGCGAGCGCGGCGAGCGCGAGCACCGCGATCAGGACGACAATCACGATCGTGGACATGTCTGCCTTCCCGGTGAGTTGGTCCTTACCCGCCGTGTTGCCAGGAATTCGGTGGCCAAACGGCACCGGCGTCGGGTAGGCAGACGCCCATGAGTTGGATCATGAACCGCGAGCCCTACGACTCCCCCGACGCGGCCCTGCTCCGCCGCGAGTACTACGACGAGGTGGCGAGCCGCTGGTACGGCCGCCCGGCCACCGCCCAGGAGATCGAGGAGGGACTCACGGACGACGGCGCCGACCGACTGCGCCCGCCCCTGGGCGACTTCGTGGTCGGCCGCCACGACCAAGTCGCCGGCGCCTGCGGCGGCATCCTGCTCTGCGAGACCGCCCCGGTCATCGACGGCACCGCCCCGGCCACCGCCGAGCTGACCCGGGTCTATGTACGCCCCGGCCTGCGCGGCACCGGCGGCGGCGCCGCACTCCTCACCACCCTGGAGACGGCCGCCCGCCGCCTCGGCGCCCGCCGCGTCGCCCTGGACACCCGCCACGACCTCGTCGAGGCCCGTGCGTTGTACGCGCGCAACGGCTACCGCGAGATCGAGCCGTACGCCCAACGCCCTTACGCGGAACGGTGGTTCGCGAAGGAGCTGTGAGGGGGCGTCACCCGCACGGGGCAGTGGCCCGCGACGGGGTCACCTCGCGTGGTCCCGTCGCAGCTCCGGCCCCCTCGGACTCTCCTCGTCCGAGCCCGACATCTCCGCCGTCAGCTCCTCCACCAGCTTGACCAGGTCGGTCGGGCGGCCCGGGCCCCACCAGTCGCCGAGCAGCTCGGACAGGGACTCCTCGCGGGCCCGGGCGAGCCGGACCGCCGTCGCGCGGCCCGCCTCCGTGGCGACCAGAGCCATCCCGTCGCGTATGGCCAGACCGCGCTCCTCCAGCTGACGCGCGCCCTCCGTGATCAGCCGCAGCGGTACGCGCGTGCGCTCGGCCAGGAAGGCGGGTTCCGCCGAGCCGTAGTGGTGGATGCGCAGCAGGAACCAGCTCGACGCGGGCAGCAGGTCCAGGCCCGCCCGGGCGGTGATCTTCTCGTAGACCGCGCGGCGGCCCTCCCGCGTGCCCAGCACCGAAAGCGCCCGCGCGCACTCGTCGTACGACGAGCGCTCGACCGGGTTGGAGGCCACGGTCTGGCTGGCGTCGGGCGCGGTGACCGAGCCGCGCAGCTTGTCCTCGCGCAGGAACCAGGCGATCACGAAGGCGAGCAGCGTCACCGGCACCGCGTAGAGGAAGACATCGGTGATCGACTGCGAGTAGGCGTGCAGGACCGGGGGCCGCAGCGTCTGCGGCAGCTCGGCGATCCCGCGCGGATCCGCGGCCAGTTGGGAGGGCCCGGTACCCGCCGGGAGCTCGCGGCCCGCCAGCGCGCCGGCGAGTTTGCCGTTCAGGCGGTTGGTGAAGATCGTGCCGAAGATCGCCACGCCGAAGGACGCGCCGATCGAGCGGAAGAAGGTCGCCCCGGACGTGGCCACGCCCAGGTCCGCGTACGAGACCGCGTTCTGGACGACGAGGACGAGCACCTGCATCACCAGGCCGAGCCCCGCGCCGAAGACGAAGAAGTACAGGCTCATCTCCCAGGTGGAGCTC
Organism: Streptomyces sp. NPDC059994; assembly: GCF_042737755.1. Lineage (NCBI taxonomy): Bacteria > Bacillati > Actinomycetota > Actinomycetes > Kitasatosporales > Streptomycetaceae > Streptomyces > Streptomyces sp. NPDC059994. The sequence goes on along the minus strand of NZ_JBHWUR010000071.1, from coordinate 27,020 downwards.
GTCTCCGTGAGCCGGTGCAGCAGGGCCAGGCCGAACGTGACGAGGGCCGTGCCCGTGATCGGGAAGACCTTCCAGCGGCCCGTGCGCGACACGATCTGGCCGGACGCGGTCGACGTCAGGAGCAGCCCGAGCACCATCGGCAGCATGTGCACGCCGGACATCGTCGGGGTGACACCGTGCACGACCTGCAAGAACGTCGGCAGGTACGTCATCGCCCCGAACATCGCGAAGCCGATGACGAAGCTGATGACCGCGACGAGGGAGAAGGTGCGGATACGGAACAAGTTCAGCGGAAGGACAGGTTCCGCCGCCTTGCGCTCGACCGCGACGAACGCGCCGAGCAGCACCGCGCCCAGCACCGCCAGCCCGATGATCTGCGCCGAACCCCAGGCCCAGGTGGTCCCGCCGAGCGAGGCGACGAGGACCAGGCAGGTGGCGACGGACGCGATCAGGAAGGTGCCGAGGTAGTCGATGGTGTGGCGGGTGCCGTGCACCGGGATGTGCAGCACCGCCGCGATCACCAGGAGGGCGACGACGCCGATCGGCAGGTTGATGTAGAACACCCAGCGCCAGCTGAGGTGTTCGGTGAAGAGACCGCCGAGCAGCGGGCCGAGCACGCTGGTCGCGCCGAACACCGCACCGAACAGGCCCTGGTACTTGCCGCGTTCACGCGGGGAGACCAGGTCGCCCACGATCGCCATGGACAGCACCATCAGACCGCCGCCGCCCAGACCCTGGAGCGCCCGGAAGGCGATCAACTGGCCCATGTCCTGCGCGACTCCGCACAGCGCCGAGCCGACGAGGAAGATGACGATGGCGGCCTGGAACAGCTTCTTCCTGCCGTACTGGTCGCCGAGTTTGCCCCACAGCGGGGTCGCGGCGGTGGAGGCGAGCATGTACGCGGTGACGACCCAGGACAGGTGCTCCATCCCGCCGAGCTCGCTGACGATCGTCGGCAGGGCCGTGGAGACGATGGTCTGGTCGAGCGCGGCCAGCAGCATGCCGAGCAGCAGCGCGCCGATGGCCACGAGTACGGTCCGCCGCTCCTGGCCGACGCCGGGGCCGGGGCCCGGGGAGAGCACGGTGGGGGCCGTTTCCTGAGCCATGGGCCGCCCCTCTCTGTCTCGGTCCTCCACCCCGTCTGCCTCTGCCTCCGCCCCGCCTCTCTCCATCTTGATCGCAATGTCCGGATATGGCCTGCCGGGCCGGGCCGGGCCCCTCGGGCCGCCGCCACGGGCCCTGCATAATCGCAGGCAGTTCAAGGGGAGGGGACCCATGATGACGGGACACATATGTCCTGAATGCGGTACGGAACGCGAGCCCACCGGCAGACCGGCCTGCGCCTGCGCGCTACGCGCGGAACACTCGGAACGCTCGGCCGAGGTAGCCGCGTCGGAGGACTTCGACCCGCTCCGGATCAGGCCGTATGTGACGTTGGAGAACCTGGGGAACGCCGAGGGGGGCGGGGCCCGTGGGGGCGCGGGCCCTGCGGGCGCCGCCGCCGACCCGGGGGTCACGATGCCGCTGCGACCCGTCCCGCCGGGGGCACCCGGACGTACGGCTGACACCCCCGGGGTGACGATGGCGTTCGGGGCTACGGCTGGGGCCGCCGGTGACGACTCGGAGCCGACCGTGCCGTTCCGGGCCACGGCCGGACCCGCCGGAGACGACCCCGGGTCCACCATGCCCTTCCGGGCCACGGCCGGACCCGCCGGAGACGACCCCGAGTCCACCATGCCCTTCCGGGCCACCCCACCAGGGGCGCGGGGAACTGCGCGACCAGCCACGGACGACCCGCACCCGACCGACCGCACCCGGCGCCGCCCCCTCCTCCTCACCCTCGCCGCCGCAGCGGCGATCGCGGCGCTGGGCACGACCGCGTTCGCGGGTGGCCTCTTCGGCGGCGGATCCGACGACAAGGCGACGGGCGCGGCCACAACCGTGAGCACCGCCCCGTACGGCGACGACGCCACCTCCAGCGCCCCCTCCCCCACCGCCCCGGCACCCACCCGCAGCACCCCCCGCACCAGCCCGTCCCCGCACAAGAGCTCCCCCTCCCCGAGCCGTACGCCCAAGCCCCCCACCAGCCCGTCCCGCCGGCCCAGCGCCCCCTCACCGTCCCCGTCGCAGGTCACCGGCAGCGTCGACACCACGACCACCCCGGCCGCGCCGCCCGCCACGGCCCCCGTGCTGCGCCGGGGCGACGACGGCCCCGAGGTCGTCGAACTCCAGGACCGGCTCGCCCAGTTGACGATCTACAACGGGAAGGCCGACGGCCACTTCGGCTCCAAGACGGAGAACGCGGTGCGTACGTACCAGTCGTACATGGGCCTCGAAGGCGACCCGCCGGGCGTCTACGGCCCGGAGACGCGCAGCGCCCTGGAGGGCCAGACGTCCTAGTACTCCAGTGAGAGCCGTCCCAGACGTCCGGGGGGCGGTCAGGACGCCGGAACCAGCCCGGTTGGACCATTCGGCACTTTGTTTTGTATCGTGATGGAACAAAGTGGTTCCGCCCGTACTCCCTGACCGGCGGGCGGAGCCACTTGTCTCTGCTCCCGCACCCAGGAGTCCGCCGATGACGGCCACGCCCACCACCCTGACCGCCCGCGCCCTCCTGCTCGACATGGACGGCACGATCGTCAACTCCGACGCCGTGGTCGAGCGGTGCTGGCGCCGCTGGGCCGTGGAGCACGGGCTGGACCCCGAGGAGGCACTGAAGGTCGTCCACGGCCGCCAGGGCTACGCCACCATGGCCGTCCTGCTGCCGGACCGCCCGATGGAGCAGAACCTCGCGGACAACCGCGTGATGCTCGCCGAGGAGACGGCCGACACCGACGGCGTCGTCCCCGTCCCGGGCGCCCCCGCCTTCATGGCCTCCCTCGCCGGGCTGCCGCACGCCCTGGTGACCTCGGCGAACGAGCCGCTCGCCCAGGCCCGGATGAACGCGGCCGAACTGCCGATGCCGGCCGTACGCGTCACCGCCGAGCGCGTCGGCGCGAGCAAGCCGGACCCGGAGGGCTTCCTCAAGGGCGCCGCCGAACTGGGCTTCGCCCCGGCGGACTGCATAGTCTTCGAGGACTCGGAGGCAGGCATCCAGGCGGGCCTGGCAGCAGGAATGCGAGTCATAGGCATAGGCCCGCGAGCGTCCGCCCACGCGCCGACGGCGTACGTACCGGACCTGACGCACGTAACGGTGACGGCAGAGCCGAACGGCACACTGACGCTGCGGATCGCCCAGTAGGCGACCACCTTCATAGGGGCGCCCCTCCACCGGGGCGCCCCTTCGGCGATCGCCCCACAGGGGCGCGCTCCAGGGGCGCGGGGAACTGCGCGACTCCCCCACCGACGCCGCACCCGAACGACGACCGGAGATCGCCCCTCAGGGGCGCGTCAGGGGCGCGGGGAACTGCGCGACAAGCCACAGCCGACCCGCAGACGAAGCCACCGCACCCCCGGAGGGACTCCGCGACCAGCCCCAGCCGGCCCGCAGACGCAACACACCGCGCCCCGAATCGACGGCGTCAGCCAGCCACGGCCTCAAACAGGCTGAACCCGGCCAGCGCACCCATCAGCGCCGCCGCGACCTTCGTGATCAACCGAAGCGGTACGTACTTCATCAGCGTCCGCCCACCCAGGATCCCCAGCCCCGCCACCGCCCACAGCGCCAGCACGGCCCCCACACCCACCGACAGCGGGCTGTCGTACCGCGCGGCCAGATTCGCCGTCATGATCTGCGTCAGGTCCCCGAACTCGGCGACCAGGATCAGCATGAACCCCGCCCCGGACACCTTCCAGAACGACTGGTCGGCCGGGGCCTTCACCCCGTCCTCCTCCTCGTCCTTCTTGAACAGCAGCATCGCCGCGCCCGCGAGGAAGAGGACGCCCACGATCGCCTGGAGCAGCCGGTGCGGCAGCAGGGTGAGTACGCTCCCCGCCGCGATGGCGAGCGCGACGTGCAGCAGGAACGCCGCCGCGACGCCCACGAACACGTACGACGCCTTGTAGCGGGCGCCGAGCATCAGTCCCGCGAGCGCGGTCTTGTCGGGGAGCTCGGCAAGGAAGACCACGCCGAACGTGATCGCCAGGATGGTGAAGCTGAGCACGGAAGAGGTTCCTCAATCGGTCGGGCGCGGCGCGGCCGTACCGAGAGCGTGACACGAAAGAATCCGGGGTCGCTTCGGCACAGCAGCTGCGCCATGAAGCGGAAAGCGGTCATGGTTCACTGCGGCCGAAGGTCTCGCTGGCGGGCCTCGCGGGCCTGCCTCCGGGCGCCGGCTGGATAAATCCAGCAGTATGTCGACGTTCCGGCGAAGAGCTACTCCCCTTCTGCTCCGTACAGAATACGTGACACCGCCCCGCACCCGGCAGGGACCAAGGCCCCGAAGCCCAAGGCCCCCGCACCAGACGGGGCCGAGGTCCCGAAGCCCAAGGCCCCCGCACCAGACGGGGACCAAGGCCCCGAAGCTCAAGGCCCCCGCCCCGGACGGGGCCGAGGTCACACCGGCACATCCCGGTTCACCCGCCCCCGCGCCACCAGCTCCAGCACCACCGACACCGCCACCGCCTGCACCGCCATCAGCGCGACCAGCACGAACAGCTGCACCGCCCCCGCCTGCACCGGTGACGCCCCGCCGAGCAGCATGCCGACGAACGCGCCGGGCAGCGTGACGATCCCCACGGTCCGGGTCTGGTCGAGGCCGGGCAGCAGCGCGTCGGACGCGGCGGTCCTGGCCACCTCCATCCGGGCCTCCCGGTCGAGCAGCCCGAGCGCCATCCCCGCCTCCACCTCGCCGCGCCGCACGGTGAGCTCGTCCAGCGCGCGCCGCCCGCCGAGCACGGTCGCGGTGAGCGCGCCGCCGATGAGGATGCCGGTGACGGGGATGAGCGCGATGCCCCTGGCCGGGACGAGCCCGGTGAGCAGCAGGGCGCCGACCACCGGGGCCACCCCGGCCGCGATCGGCAGCGCGGCCCACCGCCAGGTGTCGTTGGGCGTCATCCGGCGCCCGGCCGTACGGACCGCCACCGCGTACATCACCAGCAGGAAGCAGACCAGCAGCGGCGCCGAGCCGACCACCCAGCGGATGGCGCTCGCCACCACAGCGAGCTGAACGGCCGCGCGCACCCCGGCGACCAGGATCTCCTTCGCCCGGCCGAGCCGCGCCACCGCCGCGACACCGGCCGCGACCAGGAGCAGTACGGCGAGGACGACCCCGAGCGTGACATTGACGGGCAGCAGCACGCGCCCACGGTACGCCGGACCCGCCCCCGTATCGGGTGGGGCAACCGTGGCATACGGGGCGTCAGTTACCTTGCGGGACAAGGGCGTCAAGAACGCCGGGACCCCTTGATGTGACGTGCCCATGTCGCCACTCTGTTACCTGGCGCCCACCCCACGGAAACCTGGTGCCGCCACGATGACCGGGCCGCGCACCCGTGCGCCCGGCCAATGTCCCCCCACACCAAGGGAGTTCGCATGTCAGGTGTCTACGCGCGTCGAATAGCCAGGCTCTCCGCGCTCACCGCCTCCGCCGCCCTCCTCGCCACCGCGAGCCTGCTCACCGCCCCCGGCGCCCAGGCCTCGCCCCCCGCCCCGGTCAGCGCCGCCACCGCCCGCAGCTATCTCGCCGCCATGAGCGCCACCCCGGAAGGCTCCTCCGACGGCTACAGCCGCGCCAAGTTCCCGCACTGGATCACCCAGTCCGGCACCTGCAACACCCGCGAGGTCGTCCTCAAGCGCGACGGCACCAACGTCGTCACGGACTCCAGCTGTGCGGCCACCAGCGGCAGTTGGTACTCCGAGTACGACGGCGCCACCTGGACGGCCGCCGCCGACCTCGACATCGACCACGTCGTCCCGCTCGCCGAGGCCTGGCGCTCGGGCGCCAGCTCCTGGACGACCGCGCAGCGCCAGGGCTTCGCCAACGACCTGACCCGGCCCCAGCTGATCGCCGTCACCGACAACGTCAACCAGGCCAAGGGCGACAAGGACCCGGCCAAGTGGATGCCCTCGCGCACCGCGTACCGCTGCACGTACGTCCGGATGTGGGTGGACGTGAAGCACTACTACAACCTGACCGTGGACACCGCCGAGAAGTCCGCGCTGCAGTCCGTGCTCAACGGCTGCTGAAAGCCCATCGGCTACTGAAAGCCCATCGGCTGCTGAAAGCCCTCGGCCGCTGAAGGCCCGTCGGCCGCCCGGCCGGCCGACGGGCCTGTCTCGCCCTTCCGTCGTTCCGTACCGTACGGAGCGACGGAAGGGACGACATGGCCTGACTGCGCCTGGGACCACTGCTGCGGTACGTCGACGGCGCATCCGGCACCTCGGCCACGCTCTGGGTGGAGGCGGACCGGCCGTGCACGGCCGAGGTGCGCTGCCCCGGCGGCGGCTCGGCCGGGCGCTGGCCCGGCACGGCCGCCTCGCCCGGCCGCCGGTGCGCTGGCACCGGAGGGGCGGCCCCTGGTTCGGGAACCAGCTGATGACGCTGACGCCGGCCGGGCGCGCGGCCCGGCTCCGGCTCGACCAGGCGCGGGCGGGGCGCGCCGGGGCACACCTGGTCACGGTCCTGGACGAGGACCTCACTCCGTAACCCTGCGTCCCGGTGCGTTTGCTTTACGTCCACGCATGCCCCCCGTAAAGGTGAATTCCGGCCAACCTCATTCGGGAATCAACCGGAATCTGGCCATCTACTTAAACTTGAACTTGCAAGCACTAATGAGGTCTACCTAACCTTGAGGCTCCACCGGCCCCGTGCCCCACACCGAAGGAGCCCGTCCCCATGGCTTCCCCCACGCCTCCCTCCGCTCTGAACACCGAGCGCGCCAAGCCCTACGCCCTGGGCCTCTTCCGCATCGTCACCGGCTTCCTCTTCGCCTGCCACGGCGCTGCCTCGCTCTTCGGCTGGTTCGGCGGCGCGGCAGGCACCGGCGGCACCATCGAGACCGGCGCCTGGCCCAACTGGTACGCGGCCGTCATCCAGCTCGTCGGCGGCCTGCTGATCATGGCCGGACTCTTCACCCGCTCCGCCGCCTTCCTCTCCTCGGGCTCCATGGCGTACGCCTACTTCGACGTGCACCAGTCGGGCGCGCTGCTCCCGCTGCAGAACGGTGGCGAGAACGCCGCGATGTTCAGCTGGGTCTTCCTGCTGCTCGTCTTCACCGGCCCCGGCGCCCTCGCCCTCGACCAGCTGCTCGGCGGCCGCACCACCACCGCCGCCGCGCCGGAGGCGACTGCCGCCGCTACCCCGGCGGGCACGGCGCGCTGACGCGCCGACACACCCGAACGGCCGTTCACCGGCTCGCCGGTGTCACCCCACCCCCGAGCGGAAACCCCATGCGCCCCAGGCGTACGCTGTAAGGCTGTACAGCGACCCGGCCGCAGACCAGCGCAGCGGGGCGCATTCCGTTCGGGGGTCGTAGTGCTGGAGAGTGTGGGGTCGCTGACCGGCAGCCCATGGATTTATGCCGTGGTGACCGTCTCCGTTCTCCTGGACGTGTTCCTCCCCGTGCTGCCCAGCGGGGTCCTGGTGATCACCGCGGCGACCTCCGCGGCGGCCGGCTCGACCACCGCGGCGGGCGCCCCGCACGCGATACGCGACGTGCCCGACCTGCTCCTCCTCGCCGCCTGCGCCGCCGCGGCCTCGGTGCTCGGCGACCTCGTCGCGTACCGCCTCGCCTGGCGCGGCGGGGCGCGGCTCGACAAGGCCATCGCCCGCTCCCGCCGGCTGACCCGCGCACAGGAGCGTCTCGGCGCCGCACTGAGCCGGGGCGGCGGCGCGCTCGTCGTCGTCGCCCGGTTCGCCCCGGCGGGCCGGTCCGTGGTCTCGCTCGGCGCGGGCGCGGCGCACCGCACGCCCAAGGAGTTCCTGCCGTGGTCCGCCCTCGCCGGGGTGGCCTGGGCGGGCTACAGCGTGGGCCTCGGCTACTTCGGCGGACGCTGGCTCGGCGCGACCTGGCTCGGCACGGGCATCTCCGTCCTCGCGCTGTTCGCGGCGGGCTCCCTCGCCGCCTACGTCATGCGCCGCCCGGCCCAGGCCGCGGTGGCCGGCCCGGCGGCCTGACGCACCGCAGGGCTACGCCGACGCCGGTGTCCTGACCGGCACCCCCCGTATCTCCAGGCCTTCGAGCAGCTCGGCCGTGGCCCGCGCTATCTCGTCCACCGCCCGGTCGAAGACCTCCTGGTTGTGCGCGGCGGGCGCCCGGAAGCCGGACACCTTGCGCACGTACTGGAGAGCCGCCGCGCGGATCTCCTCGTCGGTGGCCTCCTCGGGGAGGACCGGCGGTCTGAGCGTCTTGATGCTTCTGCACATGCCTCAAGTGTGACGGGTACCACTGACAACGGCCTCGGTAGAGTCGGAGGCATGGCGGCAGCAGAGCAGGTGAAGGCCCAGGAGCCCAAGGGACCGGCGGCACCGGCGGCACCGGCGGGGCCCTCGGAGCCCGTACGGATCGACAGCTGGATCTGGTCCGTACGGCTCACCAAGACGCGTTCCATGGCGGCGACGGCGTGCCGGGCCGGGCATGTCCAGCTCAACGGCGAGCGCGTCAAGCCCGCGCACACCGTGAAGGTGGGCGACGAGGTGCGGCTGCGTCTGGAGGGGCGGGAGCGGGTCGTCGTCGTCGCGAAGGTCATCCGCAAGCGGGTGGGCGCGGCGATCGCGGCCGAGACCTATGTCGACAACAGCCCGCCGCCGCCCGCCCGTTCGGACGTACTGGCCGCCGGTGTGCGCGACCGGGGCATGGGCCGGCCGACCAAGCGGGACCGCCGGGAGATGGAGCGGCTGCGCGGGCTGTAGGGGCCCGCGAGGCGTTGGCGGGCAGGCAACTCGGAGACCAACTCCCGCTGCACCGGAGTAGGTTGGAGGGCCGGGGGCCAGGGGAGCCCCCGATCCGTCCCTAGAGGAACACGCCATGATCCTGTTACTGCTCGTCCTGGCGCTGGTCCTGTACGGCTTCGGCTTCAGTCTCGGCGGCATCGTGTTCTGCGTCGCCGTGGTGGCCGTACTCTTCAGCGCCTCACGCCGTGGCCGCTCCACGGCACCGTCCGGCGGCTCGTCCGGAGCCGGCGGCTCCAGCCGTGGCACGGACACGGACTACCGGGCCTACCGCGCCCGCCGGGACCGTATGGACCGGTGGGAGCGGCGCTACCGCAGGGAGCGGAACAGCCGTCTGTTCTCCCTGCGCCGCCCCTGACCGATCGAGCGCCACCGAACAGCGCACCGAGCACGACCTACGCGCGCGAGGGCCCCGACCGACGTCGGTCACCGACGTCGGTCCGGGGCCCTCGTGCGTGCGGTTCGCCCGGTCAGTGGGCGGCCGCCGCCTTGCTGTCGACGGCCGTGCCCGTACCGCGGGGCTCGGCCGTGGCGGCCTTGGGCACCAGGAGCCGTTCGGCGAGGTGGCCGAAGACCAGCCCGAAACCGGCCCACAGGGTGACCTGGATGGCGAGGGCCGCGAGCCGGAACTTCCAGAGCAGCATCGCCGGGAAGTCCTTCGGCACCTCGTTGACGGCGGGCAGGAACGCGTACGCGAGCCCGATGGCGACCAGGAAGGCGGCCGAGGCGACGACGGTCGCGTTCCAGTTGCCGAGGCGGGGCGCGAGCCGCTTGCCGAGGATCACGGCCGAGACGGCGAGCAGCACGCTCAGCGCGATCATCAGGAAGTACAGGGCGGTGCGTTTGCCGATCGTGTCGGGGTCACCGATGGACGGCGGGTTCGCCGGGTACTTCAGGAACGGGACGACATAGACGGTCAGGAGCGCGCCGAGCGAGACGAACGCCGCCGTGGCGCGCGGCCCGAACCGGCCGGTCCGGCCGAGCGCGACACAGAACGCGAGCGCGGCGATACCACCGAGGGCCACGCCGAACACGAGCACACCCGTGGCGAGGCCGCCGGTGGACTGCAGGGTGCGGCTGAACACCTCTTCGCCGTGCTCGTGCGCGTGCGCGTCCTCGAAGTCGATGGCCGCGTCCACCCGGGGCTCGCCCAGGACGTACGCCACGATCAGCGCCAGCAGGCCCGCTGCGAGGCCGGCGAGCATGCCGCGCACCAGCAGGGCCCTGACGTGCAGGGAGTTCACGAGTCGGTACCCCTGGTCTCAGTGGCAGGGGAAGCCGAGCAGGTGGCGTCCGTCGTGGACCCACTCGTGGACGTTCTCACCGGAGAGGAGGCTCGTGGCGCCCTGCTCGGCGCCGACGAAGTACAGGAGGACGAGCATGAGGATGCCGAAGAAGAGCGCCCAGGGAGCGATCGCCTTGAGCGATATCGGGGTGATGGCCGGCGTTGCTGCTGCGCTGGGCGCAGGGGCGGCGGAGAGTGCCACGGCAGAACCTCCTGGGGAACACGCGTCCCGGTCATTGGTGCCTTTGTCGACGGTGGTGGGTCTGACTTCCCCGCCTTCGCTCCCTGTTGAGGGCGCTCGCCGGGTTCACAGTGGCGCGACCGTGCCGGAATCTCACCGGGCTTCCTTCACACCGTCTTTATGTCGACGTGACCGTACCGCGTGAGGGACCGCGCCGCTACGGCGCGCGGGTGCACAGCCCCCGCGCGAAGTGCGTGAACGGCCGTGCTCTGCTTGACCCATGACCGTACGCGTGATGTTGATCTCACCCCCGGCCGACCGCTACGCGCGCGAGGCGAGAGTCGGCGACGACGCGGCCGCCCCGGACGAGGGCGCGGTCCGCAGGGTCAAGGACGCGGCGGCGGCTCTTCCGGTACCGGCCCGCCGGCTGAAACCGCCGTCCTCCCTCTACGAGTTGGCGGACGGCCTGCCCACGGGCGACGAACCGGCCCTGGCCGACTGGGATCTGGGCCGCTGGCGGGGGCGGCGGCTCGACGAGCTGAGCGCCGCGGATCCCACGGGGGTACGGGCCTGGCTCACCGATCCCGGGGCGGCGCCGCACGGCGGGGAGAGCCTGCTCGCGCTCGTCGCGCGCGTGGGCGCGTGGCTGGACACGCTGCCCGCGGCGGGCGGCCGGATCCTCGCGGTCGCCTCCCCGGCGGTGGTCCGCGCGTCCGTGACCCACGCCCTGGCCCTGCCGCCCGCCTCCTTCTGGCGCCTGGACGTGGCCCCCCTGACCCTGACCGAGCTCTCGGGCCGCGCGGGCCGCTGGAACCTGCGGTGCGGGCGGCCTGCGGAGGGGGCGCGGTAACGACGAAGGTCCCCCGGCGTCGGATCCGGATGCGCTGGGGTGCCGCAGGGACGCGGGCTCGCCGTCACTCCATCACCCGAGCTGCACCTTGGCGAATGGCGTCCACTCGTACATGCGGTTGTCTCGGTTGATGAGAATCAGCTCAGCCTGGCTGATTCGGGCACGTGCGGGTTCGACGTCCAGCGTTGCCAGCGCCTTGGCGTACGGTTCCGCCGGTCCGGCCCCATGGCTGTACCCGAGCGAGACGTGCGGGGTGAACCCCTCAGCCCGCTCGGGGACCTCCGAGAGAACATCACCCACGGCTGCACGGATCGCGTCCCGCACAGCACGCACCGGCGCATCTGGCCGCACAGGGGCGAGGATCGCCTCCGGGTCCACGATCGGAGCGGTCAAGGTGACCTCGAACGCCGGCACCTCGGCAAGACGCCTGCGGGCGGCCTGCTCGATGGCGGCTGCGTCCTGTTCGGGGAACTCCCCCACGAAACCGAGGCCCTGCATGGTGAGGTGCAGCCACTCGTCAGGGATGAGGTCCAGGCCGCCGACGGGTGCGAGTGCAGCACGGTACTCGGCCGCGAAGCGGTGGACGTCCGGCTGCCCCTCGAACGTCAGGTGCCATGTGTAGAAGCTGCGGCCGACGCTCCAGCCCGGCCGCCACCACCAGTGATCACGCATGTGCTCGGGTTCTGTCGTCATGCCCCGGAATCCAATCAGTTCGGCCCGTCTCCTGACGAGAGCGCAAGGTGTCGCGGGGCGGAGTCCGCGCACCACTCAACGATCGCGCGGCGTGCCACGGTTGTGGCGCTCGCGTCTGCGGCGGCCCCGTGGCCCATGGCGGCGGCGAGGTCACTCATGCGCTGGGTGACGGGACCCATGCGTCGTTCCGCGGGCATGGCCAGCACGGGCAGCAATGCCTCCATGACGCCGTCTGGCTCGCCGCAGGCGAGCAGGGCCGCGGCCTGGCTGATTCGGATCTGCGCCTCGGTGCCATACGCGCGGACCCGCTGAGTGGCGAGCAGATCAAGAGCGCTCCGCGCCTCGCGCAGCGCCGCCTGCGGCTGGCCGATGAGCAGGTGGACACCAGCCGCGTAGTTCTCCTGCCGAGCCTGCGGGCAGGAGAAGAGGCCGCCGATCTCGTCTGTTCCCGTCATGACCTCACGCGCGTGTTCCGCCCTGGTGAGGGCCCCCTCGGCTTCGCTCCGTGCGCCGAGCATGGACCATGCGTCGGCCTCCTGGCAGGCAAGCAGCGCTCCCACGGTTCCGTCTGCGGAGACAAGAGCTCCCCGCCGGGCGTGGTTCACCGCGTCTTTGAGGCGTCCGTCCCAGACGGCAACCTTGGAGCGGGTTGAGCAGACCCAGGCGCGCAACACGTTGTGGCCGGCAGTCTCGGCGCACAGCCACGCGGTACGCCCGTGGGTGTCGGCGGCGCGAAGGTTGCCGAGGTCGGAGGACATCCAGGCGAGGAGTCCACAGAGGTAGCCCGCCGAGACGTACAGGTCGACGGATTGGCGGGGTGGCTGGTGCCCTTCGAGGAGGCGGAACACCCGGTCGCGGAGGTTGCAGGTGCGGCGGAACATCAGCAGGGGATCGTCGGTGAGGTAGTCCCGGGCGAGGGTCTGCACGTCGGCGAAGAGCTGTTCGAGGGCGATGTCGCCGACGTTGGTGGACTCGGCCCACTGTGCCCAGGTCGCCGATTCTGCGGCGGCTGCGAGTACGCGGTCAGGCTCCGGCTCGGCCGGGGCAGGCGGGTGCGGTGTCGTCCGGGGCTGCTCGGGTGCGTGGTGCTGAAGAATCCGCAGATCACCGTTCGGCAGGGCCCGGCGGTCGTCCATGTCGAGGAGGTCCTCGACATCACAGTCGTAGATCGTGGCGAGAGCGACGAGGACTTGGAGGCTCGGACGTCGCGCGCTCGCGCCGGGCCACTTCTCCCACTTGGCCACGAGGGAAGCGTCGGCCGCGATGGCTTGCCCGGGTCCGCAGGAGAGTCGCTCTGCGGCCTCCTGCAACGTCCACCCCAGAGCATGTCGCCATGCCTCTCGCGGACGTACATGGAAGCGGACGCGCATCTCCATGGCGATCTGCGCAGTCGTACATCCGACGGCGCTCATCTCATGGCGAAGAGCGTCACGGTCCGGCTTCGATCCCGGCTTCGGCGGTGGTGACATCGCACTCCCTGACGACACGTTCTTACTCACGGTAGTCAACATGTCGCCCTTGAGTGGCCGTTCCGTCTGTTCTGCGGGGCACACCGCGTCCAATTCCACGGCCAAGAAACGACGTTGCCGCAGGTCAGCCCGGACCGGGTGGGCCAGAAAAGTTGGACACCCGCGACCGTGACGGGGAACACAACAGAGCGCGAATGTTGAGGCCCCTACGAACCTCACGACAGGGGCTCACCTGTGTTCGCTATCCCCATCGGAACGGGCAGGAGCGACAGCCGTGTCAGCGTCGCGCTGTACGCCTGCATCTCAGACGGCAGCACTCCCGATGCCGTTCTCACTGCGCTGCGTGAGTACGCCACGGCCCAGGCGTGGACGGTGACGGCCGCGCTGTACGACGTCGGGCCGCTGGACCGCGTGAAGGACCAGCGGCCGGGGCTCACCCGGGTCTTGCGCCTCATGGGGGACGGGCGAGTCGGCGGGGTGGTGACGCCATCTGCGGCCCACCTTGCCGTCGCGCTCCCGCTCCGCGGCCGCGCCTCCGCCGCGTTCATCCGCTACGTCCAGCCCTCCGAGGTGGTCGCGCCGTGATGAACCAGACCGGCAGAGCCATCATCGACTGGCTCGCCTCGGCCCACGACGTGCCCGCGCAGGCCCGGCGGGAGTTCGGCGTGGGTGTCGCACTCGTGCCCTTAGGCGAGAAGTTCGACGCGATCCGCCTGCCCGCCGAAGTCGTCCACGCGGCGGCGGACAGTGAAGACCCGGACACCGTCGCCTCGTTCCTCGCCGAGGTCCTGGAGGACGGGGCGGTGATCCATGACGCGTACGGCGTCGGTGTCTGGTACTACGCACTCGTTCCACCGGGCACGCACGCTGTCTGGCGGGTGCCGCGCGTCGAGTGCCTGCGACCGGGAACCTGGCTGGGCATGCCCCGCGTCGATCTGACCGCACGGCCCGGCCCGTACTGGGCACTGCCGCCGAGCGCGGTGGGCAGCGTGTGCGCGGTGCGCCCCGTGGCCGACCTGGTGGCGCTCGGGCAACGCAGGCTGCGTCAGGCGCCGGCGCCGGAGCGGATGCTGTGAGCGTCCGGTCGGTGATCCGGTTCGCGGAGTGGATCCTCGGCACGGACACCACCCCGGGAGCGTCCGGACCGGTCTACGTGATGGAGTGCACCACGTGCCTCGACACCTCCCCGCCCTCCGACGAAAGGGCCGAACCGGAGGACTGGGCAATCCGGCATACGGCGCGGCATCACGACCACGGCGGGTTCCGGGCACTGGTGACCTCGTTCGCACGGGTCACCCCCGCCCCGGGCAACCCGCTGCACAAGGAATCCCGGTGACCGCCCGCCCCCGGGCCGGGCACCTGGGGGCGGATGCTGGTCTCGGTCGCTTGCCAGTCGCCAAGCGCGGCCGGGTTACGGGCGTACGAGGCCGGGGAGCGGGACGTCCACGGCGTGGGCGATGCGGATCAGCATGGTGAGGCTGGGGTCCGTCATTGCGTACTCGACGCGATGGGGACTTCGATCACGAAACGGCCCCCCAGTCGATCAAGACTGAGGGGCCATCAACCGTGCTCCTACCTGCTACGGAGCATCACGGTGGGCATGGACGGTTTCGAACCGCCGACATCTGCTTTGTAAGAGCAGCGCTCTACCCCTGAGCTACACGCCCGTGGCACATCCGTGGATGAGGGAACAGCGTACATGGCCTCCGGGGCAGGGCTGCAAACCCGTTCGCCGGGGCAGGCGGGTCGACGGGGAGGTGCGAACTAATCGGCCGGTGTGTTCGTCCTTACCTGGTGGGAGAATGAACCGGCAGGCGGACACGGCACGGGAGAGGGATGTGACGGCGACACACGCGCGGCCGTACAGCAGAGCGGGTGCCATCGTCCCCGGTGTCGGAGTGCGGGCCGCCGGGGGTCGGCGGGCCCTCGGGGACGCGCTCGCGCTCGTCGCACTGCCGCTGGTGCTCGGGGCCGCGCTGCTGCCCGGGGCGTTCGCCGGGGGCGGGACGCGGCGGTGGTTCGGCGGGCGCGGGGAGAGCGTGCGGGCCGACGCGCAGGCGGCCAAGGACGCGGCGGCCGCCGCCTTCTACGAGCTGGACACCGCCCAGCGGGACCTGCGGATCTCCATCGAGACGATCACCGCCGTGGACAGCTCGCCGCGCGCCCGCAAGGCCGTGGACGACTTCGCGGCGCTCGGCCGGCGGATCGACGAGGTCAGCAACGACTACATCACCGCGGTGGACGCGCACGACCTGGACCGCGACGGCCTGGACGCCTCGGTGGCCGCCAGGGCCCGGGGCGAGCTGACGAAGGCCAAGGACGACCTCGTACGGGTCAAGGGCGAGCTCGACCGTTTCGAGCAGAGCCTGGGGCCGCTGCTCTCCACCGCCGAGACCCAGCTGGCCCGGCTCGCGCCGGCCGTGGAGCGCGCGCGACAGGCGCTCCTGGGCGCGAGCACCGCTCTCGATTCGGTGCGGGCGTCCGGACTGAGAGCGGACGATCTCGCCGCCCGGCTCGCCGCTCTGGGGCCCGAGCTGACCCGGCTCAACCAGGGCGCCGGGCAGCACGGCGTGCCCGAGACCCTGGAGCGGGCCGACCGGGTGCTGCGGGACGCGGAGGGCGTGCGCGCCGAGGCCGAGCGGCTGCCCGAGCGGGCCGCCGAGATCGACCGCCGCCTGGTCTCGCTGCGCACGCGCGCGCAGGCGCTGACCACCCGGGCCGGCACCGTCGACCCGGTCCTGAGCGAGCTGCGGCGCCGGTTCGCCGCCGCCTGCTGGCAGGACCTCCAGCAGGTGCCCGACGAGGCGCTCGCGAACGTACGGCAGGCCGAGGAGAAGCTGAAGGAGGCGGCCACCGCGCGCGACGAGCAGCGCTGGGCCGACGCGACCTCCCGGCTGAGCACGGTCAGGGCGCTCCTCAACTCCACCGACGAGGCGGTCTCGGCCGCCGGGGACCGGCTCCAGCGGCTCAACGCCGTCGCGAAGGACCCGCAGCAGGAGATCCAGCGGACCCGGTTCGCCATCCGGGACGCGCAGCGCCTCGCGATGTCCGGCCGCAACACCCCGGACCCGCGCGACGCCCGCCCGCTGGACGACGCCGTGGCGCGCCTGGAGCGCGCGATCGCCACGCTGGAGGGCCGCCACCCCGACTACTGGCACTTCCTCACCGAGACCGAGGCGGTCCGGCAGACCACCGCGCGCGTGGTGGCCCAGATCCGCGAGGAGCGGGGGCACGGGGCCTGACGCCCGTCACCGGGACGAGTTGTCTCCGCCGCGCGACGGGCGGATCCTGGGAGGTACGGACGACACGAGGAGGCCGCCCATGGCCACCCAGCCGCTTCATCCCCTGCGTCACCCCATGCGTACCCCCCATGTGTCCCTCGACGAGCATCTGCCCGTCGACCACCGGCTGAGCCGGGTGTACCGCTTCGGCGCCGGGATCATGGGGCTGTTCCTGCTCGTCTTCGGCATCCTGGGGCTCACCCACAACATCGGGTTCTTCGACACCGGCGGCAAAGAGGTCGCCGGGCTGAGCACCAACGGCACGCTCAGCGTGATCTCGATCGTCGTCGGGGCGCTGCTCCTCTACGGCATGGTCAAGGGCGGCAACTTCGCCTCCTGGATGAACATGTCCCTCGGGGTCCTGTTCCTGATCAGCGGGTTCGTGAATCTGGCCCTGCTGGACCGCGGCTCGGCGAACTTCCTCGCCTTCAAGATGCAGAACGTGATCTTCAGCTTCCTGGTGGGTCTGGCGCTGATGGTCTTCGGGATGTACGGGCGGGTCGGCAGCGCTCTCCCACACGACAACCCGTACTGGCGGGCGCGGCGCGAGGCGGAGGCGCAGGCGGAGCCGGGCGTACGGGAACGGCCCCTGCGGTAAGCGGCACGCGGCAGCGGTGCGCCCGTTAACCTGGGGCCATGCCTCGCTATGACTACCGCTGCCGCTCGTGCGGCGACACGTTCGAGCTCAGCCGCCCGATGGCCGAGTCCGCCGCGCCCGCGATGTGCCCCGGCGGGCACGAGGACACGGTGAAGTTGCTGTCCACCGTGGCCGTGGGCGGCCTGTCCAAGGCTGCGCCCGCGCCGTCCGGCGGGGGCGGGTGCTGCGGCGGAGGATGCTGCGGCTAGCTCTCGGATGCGGGATGCGGGCCGTATGCGGCTGGTCGCTCCCCCAAGTTCTCGGCTTCGCTCGAACAGGGGGGACCCCCATCGCGGCGGAGCCGCACAGTGTCACAGCCCCGCGCCCCTGATCCCCAGGGCCGCTAGCGCTTCCTGGACAACGTCAAGCCGTCCGCCACGATCAGCATCACGCTGTCCATCCGCTCGTCCCGCGTCACGTGCTCGTTGAACCGCTGGATCCCGGCGGCGGGACCGGTCGCCGCCGGGTCCAGGACCTCACCGTGGAAGAGCGTGTTGTCCACGGCGATGAGGCCGTTCTGCCGCATCCTGGGCACCAACTCCTCCCAGTACGCGATGTAGTTGTCCTTGTCCGCGTCGAGGTAGGCGAAGTCGATGTGCGGCTCCGCGGGCATCGCCCGCAGGGTGTCGAGCGCCGGAGCGATCCGCAGGTCCACTTTGTGCGCCACACCCGCCTTCGTCCAGGCCTCGCGCCCGTACGCCGTCCACTCCTCCGAGATGTCGCACGCGATCAGCCGTCCGTCGTCGGGCAGCGCCTGCGCCATGGCGAGCGCCGAGAACCCGGTGAAGGTGCCGACCTCCACCACGTGCCGGGCGCCCGCCAGCCGGACGAGGAACGCGAGCAGCGGCGCCTGCTCCTCGGCCGACTGCATGCCCGCGTAGTCGGGCAGCCGGGCGTAGGTCGTCTCCACGAGCTCGCGCTGCACCGCGTCCAGGGGCGGGTTGTGCGCCAGCATGTACGCGTACAGCCCGTCGGTGATCTTTGTGCTGTTTCCCTTGGTCATACGGGCGAGTATGCGACCGGTCAGGGCGTGGCGAGCGCATTGCGGGAGGCCGTGGCGCGGGTGGCGAACCGGCGCACGATCTCCTCGCCCGCCAGCACGCCCCGCTCGTCGAGGACGTCGACGTGCGGCGCGGTCCAGCCGGAGTCCGCGAGTTCGCCGTGGCCCGGGCGCCAGCCCTCGTCGGCGGCGAGCAGCAGGTCCGCGTCGAGGAGGGAGTCCCCGGCGGCCAGGGTGAGTTCGGCGCCGGTGCGGCGGGCCACCTCGTGGACGGCCGCGCTCTTGGTCAGCGGCTTCGGCACCGCGTAGATCTTGCGGCCCTGGAGCGAGACCGTCCAGCCGCGCCCCTCGGCCCAGGCGCCCAGCTCCTTGACCCAGTCCTCGGGCAGCAGCGCGCGCTCGACCACGAGGTAGGCGAACAGGTCCTCGGCGACCCGCTCCTTGCGCAGCCAGAGCGGGTCGGCGGTGGCCGAGATATGGGCGCGCACCTCGTCGAGGGTGGCGCACTCGGCGGCGATCCGGGCGTCCACAAGGCGTCGCCAGTCGCGGTCGGCCACCCCGTCGACGAGCAGCTGCCCGCCGTTGGCGCAGATCGCGAACTTGGCGGGCAGGCCGGGCAGTTGGATGCGCTGGTACTGCTTGCGGGTCCGGGTCGTGGTGGGCACGAAGACCGTGTCCGGGTCCGCCTTGAGCGCGGCGAGCAGGGTGGCCGCGTTCTCGGTCATGTACGAGAGCGGCTTGTGCTCGTGGATCTCCACGCAGAGCAGCCGCGGGGCCCGGGGGTCGGGCATGGTCAGGTCGAGGGCCGCCGCCGAGTAGATCAGCGTACGGTCCAGATCGCTGGCTATCAGAGTGCTCATCGGGAGGCCACCGCCTTGCCGTCGGCGCCGGTCGCCCCGCGCGTGTAATGGGGGTGGATCAGTCCTACGCAGCTGTACGGCAGGTCGTCGACCCATTCCACCGGCACCCCGCGCTGCTGCGCAAGGAGGCGTACGTGGTCGAGGTCCGCCCCGGCGTCGCGGTGGGCCAGGATCTTCCAGGGGACGCGGCGCAGCAGGACGCGGGTGGTCTCGCCGACGCCGGGCTTGACGAGGTTGACGTCGTGGATGCCGTACTCCTCGCTGATCCGCTCGACGGCGGCCCAGCCCTCCCAGGTGGGGCTGCGGTCGGCGGCCTGGAGCGCCTTGGCCTCGCGGTCGACGTCGGCGGCGACCTCGTCGAAGCGGGCGGCGACGGCGTCCAGGAAGTCCACCGAGACGTCGGAGTCCGCCAGCTCGCGGTAGAACTTGGCGCCGTGGAAGTCGCCGGGCCCGATCAGGTCCTGGCGCAGCACGGTCCGCGATATCAGCCCCGACACGGTCGAGTTGAGGCAGGCGGACGGGATCAGGAAGTCCTCGCGGGTGCCGTAGGTACGGACGCAGGAGCCGGGGTCGGCGAGGACGGCGATCTCCGGGTCGAAGCGGTCAACCCCCGAGGATACAGCGAACTCCCGGATCGCGGCGGCCAGTTCGCGCGTGATGGCGCCCTTGCCGGTCCAGCCGTCGACGAAGACGACGTCCGCCGCGTCGTGGTGGGCGGCGAGCCAGCGCAGCGCGTTGGGGTCGATGCCGCGGCCACGCACGATGGAGACGGCGTAGTGCGGCAGGTCGAGCCCGTGCCGCTGCTGGGCCCAGCGGCGCATCAGGACGCCCACGGGGGTGCCCGCGCGGGCCAGCGAGACCAGGACCGGGCGGGGCGCCCGCTCGGCCAGGACCGTCTCGGTCACCACGCCCACGGCACGGGCGATGCGCTCGGCCGAGGCGTCGAGCGCGGTGCGGAAGAGTCCCTGGTACTGGGGGGACGGCTGGTACTCGACCGGCAGCGACTCCGCGTAGTGGGCGCCGCCGCTCTGGATCGCCTCCTCGCGCTCCTCGGTCGGCGCCTCCAGCTCGACCCCGGACAGGTCCTTGAGCAGCCAGCCGACCTCGTCGGGCGCGTACGAGGAGAAGGCAGGCCCCCGGAGGGGCTCGGGCAGGGGCTCGGGCATGGGGGCACCTTTGGGTACGTACGAGGGGACGACGGCCAGCACGACGTGCGGGATGTGCGCGGCGAGCCTGGCGAGCAGGCCGTCGGGGGCGTGCAGCTCGGGGGTGTCGGCGGCGGAGTCGACGACGGCCACGACGGTGTCGTACCCGGCACCGGCCACGTTGTACGCGTAGCGCTCGCCGGGGCCGTCGGCGGGGTCGTCGTGGGCGGGGAAGACCAGGCGGGTGCGGATGGCGTACCCGGGGTCGTCCACCGCGAGCACGGGCGACCTGGTGGTCGTGGAGTAGCGGACGTCCGCGCCGGACTGTTCCAGGGCGAGGGCGAGGCGCAGGGGCGTGTACATCAGCTCCTCGAACCCGAGGAGGAGGGTGCGGCCGGGGGTGTTCCCCAGGGCCTCCTTGATGGCGGCGGCCATCTGCGGGAGCGCGGCCTCCAGGTCCGTGCGGTGCGCCGGGGTGAAGCCGTGGCGCCCGCCGTCGGGGACGCCGACCGGCCAGGGGAGGCCGACGCGGGTCACAGCGGGCGTCCCCGCCCCGCCGTGGACAGGCGGGACCGGGGCGGGGAGGCCGACGCGGGTCACAGCGGGCATCCCCGCCCCGCCGTGGACAGGCGGGACCGGGGCGGGGAGGCCGACGCGGGTCACAGCGGGTATCCCCGCGCCGCCGTGGACAGGCGGGACCGGGGCCGAGGACGGAGAAAGGGCGCCCGGCGCCGGGGTGCCGCTGTGCCCGCCCTCCCCCAAGGTCTCGGCTTCGCTCAAGCAGGGGGGACCCCCATCGCCCTTGGCGGCACGATTGCCCGCAGCGGCGGCGGCAGGCGCCGTGGCCGCCCGGTCAGGGCTTTCGGGAAGGGGCGGGGTGGGGGAGCTCTCGTGCTCGGCCACCAGCGCCATGCCCCGTTCCAGCACCCCCTCCGGCAGCAGAACCGTTCCTGCCGCCAGGGTCACCAGGTCCACCTCCGCCCCGATCTCCGCCGCGAACGCGGTCAGGCGGGTGCGGTCCGCCGGGGAGCGCATGTCGACCAGGGCGACTATCACGTACCGGGTACGCGGGTACCGCGCGTGCAGCGCCCTGATCGTGTTCAGGACCGTGTTGCCCGTCGAGAACTCGTCGTCGACCAGGACCAGCACCCCGTCCCCCGCCAGCAGCGCCGGATCCTCCGGCAGCAGCAGGTGGGAGGTCGCGTGGGAGTGGGACTCCTCGAAGCCGCCCGCCCGCGCGACCCCCGCGACGGGGCGGCGCGTGGAGTGGAGGTAGGGCGCCACGCCCAGGCCGTCCGCCACCGCGTGGCCGAGACCCGTCGCGGTCTCCGCATAGCCCAGGACGACCGCTCCGGCCGCCTCCGGGCCGAGCAGCTCCCGTACCTCCTCGCCCAGCGCGTACCCCGCCCCGTACACCCGTGAGGGCCGCTGGGGCACGTGCTTGCCCAGCACGTTGGAGACCAGCAGATGCGCCCGCTTGGGGTTGCGGCGCAGGGCGAGGCCCAGCAGCTCGGGCAACCGCTCGTCACCCTGGAGTTCGACTCCGAGCCGCTCCGCGACCCACGTTCCCGACCAGACCACCACGTTGTCGACGCTCTCCGTCTCAGTCATCCGGCCAGGCCGGCGGTCAGCAGCTCCACGAAGCCGGTGTCCTCGTGCGCGACGCCGAAGACCTCGGCGCGCAGCAGAGTCCGCTCGGCCCACGCGCGGTGCGGCTTCACTTCGTTCATTTTGTTCGTATACGCGGAGCGCAGCACTCCGCCGCCGCCCCGCTCCGGCCGCAGGATGTCCCGGGCGTCGCTGTACTCCTCGTGGCTGACCACGGACAGTGCGTGCACCGGCACCACGTGCGAGGGGTGGATGCAGGTCTTGCCGAGCAGCCCGTTGGCGCGGTCGAGCTCGATCTCGCGCAGCAGGCCGTCGATGTCGTGCTCGATCAGCGTGTCGCGCAGTTCCTCCGCGCGCCCCTCAAGGAAGGGGCTGCGGCGCAGCTGGGGCTTGAACATGCGCTCCTGGAGCCTGAAGTACTCCCACACAGGCCCGGTGATCGTGAAGCCCGTGCCGTCGGCGCGGCCGAGCACGTTGACCACGTCCGCGATCACCCCGGCCACGATCTGCACGTCGTACGCCGTCATGTCCGGCGAGCGCCGCAGCCCGTACGCCGAGCAGAAGTCGGTCACACCGAGCCGCAGCGCCAGCACCCGCTCGCGGTACTTGTCGACGGTCCGGGCGATGCCGGTCAGCGTCTCGCAGCGGGTCTCCAGATGCAGCAGCTCGGGCGATTCGAGCACCGGCATGGCGAAGAGCCGCCGCCCACTGGCCGCCTCGGCCGCGCCCAGCGCCTCCAGGAACGGCACCCCGCGCTCCTCGGTGAACTTCGGCAGTACGAATCCGGACAGCATCCGCACCGAGGAGCCGAGCCGCTGCACCAGATCGGGGATCTGGGCGGGCTCGCGGACCCGGATGAACAGCAGCGGGGTCTGTCCGCCGCGCGCGTCGAGGTCGGCGAACTGGCGGACCAGATTGGCCTCCGCCCCCGCCACCTCGGCGTCGTCGATCGAGTCCTCCAGGCAGAGCACCATGGACACGACACCCCGGCGGGCCTGCTTGAGCACGTCGTCGGCGAGCGCGGGGCGGGTCGCGGGGCTGTAGAGCGTGGCCCCCAGGGCGGCGGACAGCACGCGCGCCGGAGAGTCCGAGCTGAACTCGACGGGTTCCCGGTGGAACAGGTCCTTACGAGCAGCAGGCGGAACGTGCCCGAAGTGACGCATATGGATTCCCCTGTACTGCAACGATGGCCCGGACTGAGTGAGGGTGGGTGGCCGGTAATAGTACGTAAGAACACATGTCACGAGTTCCCCGCGTTCATGAAATCCAGGTAACCGGCCCGCGCCCTTCCGGCGGCGCGCGCGGACGCGGTACGTAAGGTACGTACCGCTCATCTGCGGGACAAGGCCGCCCCCGGGCCCCCGCGTTGTCCGGGCGGGCGACGGGAAGGCAGGATTGCGACCATGACGCACGCGATGCTGAAGGGATCCAACGTCCCTCTGGACGCCATGGCCGTGAGGGCCGTGCTCCGCTGGACGCCGGGCACCGACGTCCCGGACGTGGACGCCTCGGCGCTGCTGCTCGCCGCCGACGGCCGGGTGCGCTCCGACGAGGACTTCGTCTTCTACAACCAGCCGCGCCACCCCTCGGGCCTGGTGCGGCGGCTGCCGAAGAAGCGGGTCGGGGACGGACTGACCGACACCATCGAGGCGGATCTGGCCGCGCTCGACCCGTCCGTCGACCGCGTCCTGGTCACCGCCTCCTCGGACGGCGCGACCTTCGGGTCCGTACGTGACCTGCGGATCCTGCTGTACGACGCGGGGCCGGGCGGCACCGAGCCGCTGGCCGTCTTCGATGTGAAGGCGGAGACCGGCGAGGAGACCGCGATCATCTGCGGCGAGCTCTACCGGCGCGGCGAGACGTGGAAGTTCCGCGCGGTGGGGCAGGGCTATCCGACCGGTCTGGTGGGTCTGGCGACGGAGTACGGGATCTCCGTGGACGAGGACGGCGAGGCGGGCGAGGAGGCCGACACGGGCTCCTCCGGCGCCGACCGGGCCCGGACCCACGGCCAGGCCGCGCCCGGGGCCCACTCCGCGTCCGTGTCGCAGCCGCAGCCGCAGCCGCAGACCCAGCCCTATGTGCCGCCGCTGCCGTCCGCCTCGCCGCCCTCCTACGGCTATCCGCACCCCGCGCCGCCGCAGCACTCTCCCGTGCACCAGCCCTCGTACGGCTATCCGCAGCCCGCGTCGGCGCAGCCCGGCTACGGCTATCCGCAGCCGGCGGCCGCGGCGGCGCACACCGGGGACCCGGACTTCGTGCTGCCGCCGATGGGGCCGCAGTTCATCCGGCAGTGACGGGCGGGGCCGGGCGGGCAGGGGCCCGCCGGGCCCGCTCACGCGCGCACTCTCAGGCCTTCGTCTTGTAGCCGCGCCCCCACTGGAGCCCCCATCCGTAGAGCCGGTCCAGCTCGGCCTGGAATCCGTACACGAACTTCACCTCGCGGCGCACGACCATGTCCCCCTTGATGTTCTCGATGGAGACGACCGCGCAGGAGCGGGCCTGCGGGGCGTGCTCGTCCAGGTCGATCTCTATGCGCGGGCCGTTGCTCGGGTAGAGCGTGACCTTGGCGTGCGTACGGTCGAAGGCGGGCGTCTGGTCGTAGATGTAGACGAAGAGCAGCAGCCGCTTGATGGACTCGCTGTGGTCGAGGTTGACGTAGATCGTCTCGCCGGACGGCGAGCCGAACCGGTCGTCGCCGCTGAGCTGGACGTACGGCGCCGCGTTGGTGGCGCCGAAGAAGCCGCCGAGCGGCTGCACCACGCCCTTGGAGCCGTCGTCGAGCTCGTAGAGGCAGCCGAGGTCGAGGTCGACGTTGACCACGCCCTGGGTGTGCGCCTGGACCACATCGGGCTTGAACAGCTTGAACGGGTGCCGCAGCACGCTGGGCCCGGACCGGCCGCGGAAGTCGGAGGTGCGCATCCGCCACGACAGGTTGACGCGCAGCGACCCGGAGTTGGCGCCCTGTTTGCCGAGCGAGACCACCGGATGCCGTTTGGTCAGCTCGATGGCATTGCTCGCGGCGCTGCCCGTGTCGAACTGCGCCGAGGGCCTGCCGCCGCGCAGCAGGTTGTCCCAGAAGGCCATCTGTTCCCCACCCCTATACGAACCAAGTGAACGGCCCCGCACCGGAAAGAACGGCGGGGCGGCCGGAAGGCGCGAACCTTCCGGCCGCCCCGCTCAGAGCGTTCCGCAATCGTCGACGGGTCACACCAAGGATTCAGACCCCCGTGGAGACTTCCGCCTTCTCACTGAAATCCCCGCCGCCCTCCGCGGCGATCCGCTTGTTGCGGCGGACCGAGGACCAGAAGGACCAGGCGATCAGGACGACGCCGACGAGACCGGTGATGACCTCGTGGATCTCGTACTGGATGGTGACCAGGAGGATCACGGCGAGGGCGCCGATCGCGTAGTGCGCGCCGTGCTCCAGGTAGACGTAGTCGTCGAGGGTGCCCTGGCGGACCAGGTAGACCGTGAGGGACCGCACGTACATGGCGCCGATGCCGAGGCCGAGCGCCATCAGGACGATGTCGTTGGTGATGGCGAAGGCGCCGATGACGCCGTCGAAGGAGAACGAGGCGTCCAGGACCTCAAGGTAGAGGAACATGAAGAACGCGGCCTTGCCGGCGAGCAGCACCGCCGATGCGCCGCCCCTGCCGCTCTTCTTGGCCTCTTCCTCGGCCTCCAGCTCGGCCTCCTCCTCTTCCTCCAGCTTGTCCTCGAAGTAGCCGGAGAGGCCGCCCACGATCATGTACGTGATCAGACCGGCGATGCCGGAGATGAGGACCGTCTCGCCCTTGTCCGCCTGCGCCCCGCCGTGCAGATGGGCGTGGGTCGCGAAGGTCATCGAGGAGACGAGCAGGACGCCGAGCGCGATGGCGACCGAGAGCATGTCGACCTTGCCGAGCTTGGCCAGCGGCCGCTCGATCCAGCGCAGCCACTGGACGTCCCGGTCCTCGAAGATGAAGTCCAGGAAGATCATGAGCAGGAACATGCCACCGAAGGCGGCGATCGACGCGTGCGCGTCGGTCACCAGTTCCTTGTAGTGCTCCTTCTCGTTCAGCGCCAGGTTGACGGCCTCGATGGGGCCGATCTTGGCGCTGATGGCGACGATGACGACGGGGAAGACCAGCCGCATACCGAAGACGGCGATGAGCACACCGACCGTGAGGAAGATCTTCTGCCAGAAGGCACTCATCTTCTTCAGAATTCCGGCGTTGACCACCGCGTTGTCGAACGACAGCGAGATCTCCAGGATGGACAGGATCGCCACGATCCCGAAGGCCGTCCAGCCGCCGTAGAGCACCGCCAGAACAAGACCGACCGCAGTGATCACGAATGACCAGCCGAAGGTTTTCAGAATCACTGACTTCCCCATCTAGCTAGTGGGGGTCCCCCCAGACGGAGTCTGGGGGAGGGTCTCCCCCCGTGCCGCACCCACTTGGGCGTGGCTTTACGAAACGTTGACCCCGAAGTCTAGAGCGATCCCCCGGAGTCCGGACGCGTACCCCTGACCGACTGCGCGGAACTTCCACTCGCCGCCGTAGCGGTAGAGCTCGCCGAAGATCATCGCGGTCTCCGTGGAGGCGTCCTCGCTCAGGTCGTAGCGCGCGAGCTCCTGGCCGTCGGCCTGGTTGACCACGCGAATGAAGGCATTGCTGACCTGGCCGAACGTCTGGCCGCGGTTGTCCGCCTCATGGATCGAGACAGGGAAGACGATCTTGTCGCAGCCGGCCGGCACCTTCGTCAGGTCGACGATGAGGGACTCGTCGTCGCCCTCGCCCTCACCCGTGAGGTTGTCCCCGGTGTGCTCGACCGAGCCCTCCGGGCTCGTCAAGTTGTTGTAAAAGACGAAGTACTCGTCGCCGAGCACGCGCCCGGTCGCGCACAGCAGCGCGCTGGCGTCGAGGTCGAAGTCGGCTCCGGTGGTGGAACGCGCGTCCCAGCCGAGGCCGACCAGCACCTGGGTGAGGTTCGGTGCGGCCTTGGACAGGGAGACATTGCCCCCCTTGGCGAGCGTGACGCCCATGATCGTGTGTCCTCCCCTGAGTGACGAACGAAGGGTTGAGCGCGTCCGGGGGCCGCCCGGGGGGGGGGGGCCGGCGGGGGGGGGGGGCCGCGCCGGAGGTGTGGCCCCAATACGGCGCGGAGCCGCGCCGGCCCGCCCCGGAAACCCGGCCCCA
>NZ_JBHWUR010000070.1:0-39233 GCF_042737755.1 Streptomyces sp. NPDC059994 | reverse complement strand
CGCCGTCCCACCCCCACCTCTTCCCCCTTTCCCTCCCCCCCGTCTCCGCGCCCGCCGCCGGCCCCACCCCGGGCGCCCCGGGGGGGCCCGGGGGCCCCCCGCTTCCACGTGTCCGCCGAGGGGCCCTACAGCCCGTACGCCACCGTCACCGGCGCGTGGTCGCTCCACCGCTCCTCGTGCGAGGCGGCCCGCTCCACGTACCCCTTGACCGCGCGCGCCGCGAGGCCCGCCGTGGCCATCTGGTAGTCGATGCGCCAGCCCGAGTCGTTGTCGAAGGCCCGCCCGCGGTACGACCACCACGAGTACGGCCCCTCCTCCTCGGGGTGCAGCTCGCGCAGCACGTCCACGTATCCGCCGTCGGCGGCGTCGAGGACGCGGGAGAGCCACTCGCGCTCCTCCGGCAGGAAGCCCGCGTTCTTCTTGTTGCCCCGCCAGTTCTTGAGGTCGGCCTCGCGGTGGGCGATGTTCCAGTCGCCACAGACGACGACCTCGCGCCCGTCGGCCGCCGCCCGGGCCCGGAGCTCCTTCAGATACGGCAGGAACTCCCCCATGAACCGGTACTTCTCGTCCTGCTTCTCGGTCCCGGCCTCACCGGACGGCAGATAGAGGCTGGCGACGGTGACGCCGGGCAGGTCGGCCTCCACATACCGCCCGCCGGCGTCGAACTCCGCGCTGGCGAAGCCGACCCGCACCCGCTCCGGCTCGCGGCGCGTGTAGAGCGAGACCCCGGCCCGGCCCTTGGCCGCGGCGGGCGCGTGCACGACGTGCCACCCCTCCGGCTCGCGCACCTCGGCGGTGAGCTGCTGCGGCTCGGCCCGTACCTCCTGGAGACACACGACGTCGGCGTCGGACCCGGCCAGCCACTCCAGGAAACCCTTCTTGGCGGCGGCGCGGAGCCCGTTTACATTCACGGTGGTAACAGTGAGCACCGGGGCACCATACCGACCCGGTCATGGTGATCGCCTGCATAGAAGTACGCTAGTGCGCATGGATATCCAGACGCTGGGGTACGACCACCCGGACGCCGTGAAGCTCAACGACCAGGTGCAGCTCGAATACATCGAGCGCTACACGGACGAGGGCGACGCCACTCCGCTCGACGCCTCCATGTTCGTGCCGCCGAACGGGCTCTACCTGATCGCGTACGACGAGGACGGCCGCCCGACAGCCACCGGCGGCTGGCGCACCCAGGACAAGAACGACCAGGGCTACTCGGACGGCGACGCCGAGCTGAAGCGGATGTACGTCATACCGGAAGCCCGCGGCCTGGGCCTGGCCCGCCGCATCCTGGCCCTGCTCGAAGCCGACGCCCGCGCCGCGGGCCGCACCCGCATGGTCCTGGAGACCGGCGACCAGCAGCCGGAGGCGATAGCCCTGTACGCCTCCAGCGGCTACTCCCCCTGCGAGAAGTTCGGCCACTACCGCTTCCACGACAACAGCATCTGCTACGCGAAGCCGCTGGTGCCGTGAGGCCGCGGGGCCGCCCGGCGGCCCCGACGGGCGCCCCCGGGCACCCGGCCGGCTTGTCATGAGCCCATCCCACTGAAGCGGTTAGGCTGCTGAGCGCACGCGCACCACACGGGGGATCCACATGAGCGACGACACACTGCCCGAACCGTCCCAGCTGCCGCTATCGCCGGACGAGCTGAAGCGGCACCACTCCGAATGGGCCGCCGGCATCACCAAGGCCCCGCCCGCCGACAGCTATGTGGACCCTCTCACCCCGGTCCCCCTGCGTCCGAACCCGCCGATCGCCGGCTCGCCCTTCCTCAAGCCGCCGCTCCAGGAGCCGTCCCTCCAGGGCCCCCCGCTCACGGGGTCGCCCTTCCTCAGGCCGCCGCTCCAGGGCCCGCCCCAGGACACGCTCCGCATCGCGCCCGGCGTCCTCACCGCGGCGGCGGGCCGCGCGGACGAGATCCACACGGCCTTCACCAAGCCCGCGGCCGCGCTGGAGGACCCCGCGCAGAAGGCGTCGGCGGCGATGGACGGCTGGGAGTCGGCCAAGGCCATCCGCACGGCCGGCACGCAGTGGGAGAAGCAGGCCGGCACCGTGGCCGGCTGGCTGGCCCGTATCTCCGAGAGCCTGCGCGTGGGAGCCCGGGACTACCACGTGACGGACCACGCCGTGGACGAGTCGCTCCGGGGCATCGCGCCGCGCCGTTCGAAGCTGGAGGGGCTGTAATGCCGTCGTTCTACCGGGAGATCCTGGACACCGACCTCGGCCCGCTGCAGAAGCTCGCCGACCAGTGGCGCACCACGCACACGGACCTGGCCAAGCTGCCCAAGCGGGTCCACGACGAAGTGCTCACACCACTGCGCGACAAGGGCTACTGGGAGGGCGCGGCCGCTCCGTACGCCTGGCGGATGATCGACGACATCGAGCGCCAGATCGAGGCGGCCGCCAAGGTCGCGGAGGCGGCGGTCGGCGTCCTCGACGACGCGCTCGGCGAACTCAAGGCCGTACAGAAGGACCTCAAGGACGCCGTCCGGCGCGCCCTGGAGAGGGGTCTGTACATCGACAAGGACGGCGCCCTCTCCCCCGACATGGTCCACGGCGTCTGCAAGGTGATCGAGAAGGGTTCGGCGGACGCGAAGGCCATCGAGGACGCCCAGCGGGAGATCGTCGAGATCGTGAAGCGGGGCATCGTCGCCGACCGGAACCTGGCGTTCTCGCTCATGTCGGACGTCGGGCTCGGCGACTGGTTCAACACCGCCCCGCAGCACAAGAACATCGACACGACCAACACGATCAACCAGGCCGACTACAACGCCTTCGACCTCGCGATGCAGGCCAAGGACCCGCACCCGTTCCCCCAGGGCGACGACCCGTACTCCCTCGGCCTGGACTGGGTCACCGGCAGCGGGCCGCGCGAACGCGAGTACCACGACGGCGACCGGATGACCGAGCTGATCAAGTCCAGCGTCAGCATGGAGCAGCTCCGGGCGGACACCCTGGCCAACTGGCGCAAGGACGGAAGCGACGAGGGCACCGTCAACTACTCCATCTCCAAGGGCGGAAAGATCGGCGCCCTCGGAAAGCTCGTCTTCACCGACCTGCCGGCGATCGCCACCGGCGACGAGGACCACTTGGGCGAGGCGTTCGTCGGCTCGTACTCCCTGGACTACTCGGTCAAGGGCCAGGACCCCGACGGCTCCCTCGTCGTCGAGTACACGCTCAACAACAAGACCAGCAACGAATCCTTCCTCCACTTCGTCGGCTACTACGACTGGCTGAAGAAGACGAACCGCGAGGACGGCGTCTTCTCCACCGTCGGACAGCAGATGACGTGGACCGAACGCATCCCGGCAGCAGGGAAGTAAGCACCGTGCCCCACCACTCCCGACGCACCCTCGGGGCCGTCTCCGCCCTCGTGCTCCTCGCCGCCCCGCTCACCGCGTGCGGTTCCGACGCTCTCAAGCGGTGCGTCCCGGTCGCCGCCGAGTCCGCCACCCCCGGCGAACTCATCGGTCGTTACGAGGGCGCGCACGAGGCCGACGGGGTGCGCCTGACGCTGTCCCCGGGCGGTGCCATGCGGGCGGAGAAGTGGCCCACCGGCGACTACCACCGCGCGAAGCTGGGCGACACGTTCAACGGCTCCGGCACCTGGGAGATCGAGTCGGCCACGGCGTCCACCGACCGCGCGCTGCTGCGGCTGCACTTCACCAAGCCCACCCTGTTCCTCCAGGGCGACACCCTCGACAAGCTCACCATCGGCACCGACGCCACCCGCACGGACCTCTACCGGGACATCGACCCCGACATCTGCCCCGACTTCCGCCTCCGGCTCCACAAGCCCTGACGGCCGGGCTCCTGACGGGCGGGCTCCTGACGGCCGGGCTCCTGACGGGCGGGCCGAGGCGACTGGGCCCGAACGGGCTGTCCGCGCACATGAAAAGAGCCCCTGCCGGATTTCTCCGACAGGGGCTCTTCCCTGTTGTTGTGGACCTGAGGGGATTCGAACCCCTGACCCCCTCGATGCGAACGAGGTGCGCTACCGGACTGCGCCACAGGCCCTTGCAACGGGTGAAACATTAGCACCCCGAGAGGGGTGCTCGGAAATCCGGTCCCCGCTGGTCAGCGAGACGGGTGTCACTCGTTGGCCGCGCGGGGGCGGTCCTCGTCCGCGTACTGGTCGAAGAGCGGCGTCCGGCGGCTGCTCGGCGAGCTGCGCCGACGCGGTGCCGGAGGGGCCGGAACCGTCGGGTCCGCGGTGGAGGAGCGGGCCGAGGACCAGGTGTCCGGGGCGCCGAGGTCGATGCTGCCGGTGGCGCGCGGGGCGACCGGGGCCGTCACATACGTAGGAAGCGGCACCGGGACCGGCTCCCAGCTGTCGCCGCGCTCGGGGCCCTGCTCGCGCTGCTGGTCGACCCACTCGGCATGGTCGGTCTGCTCGACCAGCGCGCGCCGGTCGGCCTCCTGCGGGGAGACGACGGGCTCGGGCTCGGGGGCCGGATGCGGCTCCGGCTCGTCCTCGGTCTCCACGGCGGCGGCCGGCTGGCGGCGCGGCTGGCGCTCGCGCAGCCGCTGCGCGGCCGCCTCGGCACGGCGCCGGTCCATGACGAACGCGAACCGCCGCCGCTCGCGCGCCCGCAGATGCACGATGTACGCGCTGAGCAGTACGGCCGGGACCGCGGGCACCCACAGGAAGCCGAGGCCGCCCACCGCCGCCACGACCGCGCCCAGCGTGAACGTGAGGAAGAGGATCACCGTCGTACGGCGGCGGCGCGCCAGGACCGCGCTGCGCCGGGCGCGCCGGGCGCGCTCGGCGGCTTCCGCGGAACGGCCGTTGCGCCGGAGCCCGTCGGCCTGCCGCACGCCCCCGGGTCGCTCCTCACCACGGCGCTCGCCACCGCGGCGCTCCTCGGAACGCGACTCCTGGCGGTGCGACTCCTCGTGGTGTGAGTCCTGGCGGCGGGAGTCCTGGCGGTGCGACTCCTCGTGGTGTGAGTCCTGGCGGTGGGAGTCCTCGGGGCGCGCCTCCTCGTGACGCGGCTCCTCGCGGCCGCCCGGCCGCTGCGCCCCGGCACCCGTCGGGTGCTGTCGGGGCACGGCGAAGGCCCGGACGTCGACGCCCTTGCCGGGGTCCGCGAGGGACTCCGTGGGCGCGTCCGGTTCGGCGTCGGGGACGGGTGCGCCGGAACCTCGCTGCCTCAGCTCCCTGGCGTACCGGCGCTCCATGGCCGACCTTCCGGACAGCAGCCGGATGGCGGTGCTGAAGCGTTCCGTCGGACGGGCCTCGTTGAGCTCGTCCTGCCTGCGGAGCCACATCGGCACCAAGTAGGCGGCCCAGGCCCCGACGATGACTGCGTAGATGAGGCCGCTGCTGCTCACACCCCACACGGTAGAGGGACGGGCGCGAAGGGATACGCCAATTGAGCCGGTGTGTCGCACGATCTGGCTGATATCACTGGCTTTTTTTGTGATTCTTCAGATCGGTTCACGGTCATACGGCGACCGAATTCGAACATTTATTTCATTTCTCGTGGTGCGCCCGGCGCGCCTGCTTCCACCTGTACAGCAGTCCCTCCGGCACCTCTTCCGCCGTCAGCGCGTACACCAGATGGTCCCGCCATCCGCCGTCGATGTGGAGATAGCGCGGGCGCAGCCCCTCCTCGCGGAATCCGAGTTTCTCCACGACCCGCCGGCTCGGCCCGTTCTCGGGGCGAATGCAGACCTCCATGCGGTGCAGTCCGACCGTACGGAAGCAGTGGTCGGTGGCGAGCGCGACGGCCGTCGGCATGACGCCGCGGCCCGCCACCTCGCGGTCGACCCAGTAGCCGACGTGCCCCGAGCACATCGAGCCCCAGGTGATCCCGGCGACCGTGAGCTGGCCGACGAGACGGCCCTGGTACTCGATGACGAAGGGCAGCATCCGGCCCGCGTTCGCCTCGGCGCGCAGATGCCGGACCATCTGCCGGTAGGTGGGCCGCTGGGCGGGCGGGGCGCCGGGCGCGGGCGGCGGAATGGTCGCCTCCCAGGGCCGCAGCCACTCACGGTTGCGCCGGTTCACCTCGCGCCAGATCCGCTGGTCGCGCAGCTTTATGGGGCGGAGGAGCACATCGCCGTCCGCCAGCTCGACCGGCCACGATGGGACGTTCAGCTTGGGCTCCCCACGGGTCTGGGGTGGTCGCCGCCCCGGATCTGGTCGACGGCGTGCAGCAGCAGCCGCTCCAGGACGGCCAGTCCGTCACGGACGCCGCCGGTGGAGCCCGGCAGGTTGACGATCAGCGTGTGCCCGCCCGCGACCCCGGCGAGCCCCCGCGAGAGCGCGGCGGTCGGGACCTTGGCCAGGCCCTCGGCGCGGATCGCCTCCGGGATGCCGGGGATCTCGTAGTCGAGGACGCGGCGGGTGGCGTCGGGGGTGCGGTCGGTGGGCGAGATGCCGGTGCCGCCGGTGGTGACGATGACGTCGTAGCCGGCGGCCGCGCCCGCGCGCAGCGCCTGCTCCACGGGGTCGCCGTCGGGCACGACCAGCGGCCCGTCCACGGCGAAGCCGAGCCCGGCCAGGCCCTCGGTGAGGATCGGGCCGCCCCGGTCCGCGTACACACCGGCCGCCGCGCGGTTGGAGGCCGTGACGACGAGCGCGGCGTACGGGGCGAGCAGCGCCCCGCCGAGGCCCGCCGAGTCGCCGGGGAAAGGCGGCGCGTTCTCCACGCCGGGGCGGCCCAGGGCCTGCGCCCGGCCGGGCGCGGCGGAGGGCGTCCGGCTCGATGCCGCCGCGCCGCCCGGCGCACCCGGCGTCGTCACGGCGTGGCCTCTTCCGGCTCGGGGCGGGACCAGTAGCCGGACTTGCCGCCGGTCTTCTCCTCGACCCGCACGTCCGTGATGACGGCCGCCTTGTCGACGGCCTTCACCATGTCGACGACGGTCAGCGCGGCCACCGACACGGCGGTCAGCGCCTCCATCTCGACGCCCGTGCGGTCCGTGGTCCTCACCGTCGCCAGGATCTCCACCGCGTCGTCCGCGACCGTGAGGTCCAGCTTCACCCCGGACACCGCGAGCGGGTGGCAGAGCGGGATCAGGTCCGGGGTGCGCTTGGCGCCCATGATCCCGGCGATCCGGGCGGTCGCCAGGGCGTCGCCCTTGGGCACGCCCTCGCCGCGCAGCAGCTCGATCACGCGCGGCGAGACGCGTACGCGTCCGCTCGCGCGCGCGGTGCGGGCCGTCACGTCCTTCTCGGAGACATCGACCATACGGGCCGCGCCCGCCTCGTCGATGTGCGTCAGCCTGCCTTGCGTACTCATGGTGTGGCGCTCCCGGTCCGGCCTGTGTGGGCAGACACGCTACCGCCACCCCGGCCCGGTCAGCCGAGCAGGACCACCTCCACTTCGGAGCCGGGCTCCACGGAGGTGACGTCCTCGGGGATGACGATCAGGCAGTCCGCCTGGGCGAGGGCGGCGACCAGATGCGATCCCGAGCCGCCGACCGGCGTGACGGCCGACTCCCGCGCGTCGTAGGTCCCGCGCAGGAACTGGCGCCGGGCCGCCGGGGAGGAGAGCGCCTTGTCGACGCGGAGCGCGGCACGCGCGCGTGGCCGGTGCACGTCCGGCAGGCCCATCAGGGTGCGGATCGCCGGGCGTACGAACAGCTCGAAGGAGACGTACGACGACACCGGGTTGCCCGGCAGGGCGAGCAGCGGGGTGTGGTCGGGGCCGATCGAGCCGAAGCCCTGGGGCTTGCCCGGCTGCATGGCGAGCTTGCGGAAGTCGATGCCGCTGCCCGGCTCGTCCTCGTCGCCCACCGAGGACAGCGCCTCCTTGACGACGTCGTACGCCCCCACGCTCACGCCGCCCGTGGTCACCAGCAGATCGGCGCGGATCAGCTGGTCCTCGACGGTCTGGCGCAGCGTCTCGGCGTCGTCGGTGACCGCGCCCACCCGGTAGGCGATCGCTCCCGCGTCGCGCGCGGCGGCGGCCAGCGCGAAGCTGTTGGAGTCGTAGATCTGGCCCTCGGCCAACTTCTCGCCGGGCTGGACGAGTTCGCTGCCGGTCGACACGACGACCACGCGCGGGCGCGGGCGCACCTTCACGGTGCCGCGGCCGATCGCCGCGAGCAGGCCGATCTGGGGCGGGCCGAGCACCGTCCCGGCCGCCAGGGCGAGGTCGCCCGCCTGCACATCGCTGCCGCGCGCGCGGACGTGGGCGCGGGCCTCGGCGGGCCGGTGCACCCGGACCTCGCCGCTCGCCCCCTCGGGCGCGTCACTGGCGGCGCGCATCCCGGTGGCCGCGCCTCCGCCCGTACCGCCGTCGGTCCACTCGACCGGGACGACGGCCTCGGCGCCGGGCGGCAGCGGGGCACCGGTCATGATCCGGGCGGCCTCGCCGGGCCCGACGGCCGGGAGCTCGCCGCTGCCCGCGGCGACGTCGCCGATCACGGTCAGCACCGCCGGGAACTCCTCGCTGGCGCCCGCCACGTCCGCGACGCGCACCGCGTACCCGTCCATCGAGCTGTTGTCGAAGGGGGGCAGCGCGAGCGTCACCGTGACGTCCTCGACCAGGACGCAGCCCTGGGCGTCGGGCAGTTGCAGCTCGATGGGTTCGAGCGGCTCCACGGCGGCGAGGACGTCCTCCAGGTGCTCGTCGACCGACCAGATCGTGTTGCTCAAGGTGTCTGCATCTCCTCGGTCACGTACCTGCGAAGCCAGGCCTTGAAGTCCGGGCCCAGGTCTTCACGTTCGCACGCGAGTCTGACAATGGCACGCAGATAGTCGCCGCGGTCGCCGGTGTCATAGCGGCGGCCCTTGAAGACCACGCCGTGCACCGGGCCGCCGACCTTCTCGTCGGCGGCCAGCTGCTGGAGCGCGTCGGTGAGCTGGATCTCGCCGCCGCGGCCCGGCTCGGTCTGGCGCAGTATCGCGAAGACCGCGGGGTCCAGGACGTACCGGCCGATGATGGCCAGGTTGCTGGGCGCGTCCGCCGGGTCGGGCTTCTCCACCAGGCCGGTGATCCGTACGACGTCGCCGTGGCCGGTGGGCTCGACGGCCGCGCAGCCGTACAGATGGATCTGGGACGGCTCGACCTCCATCAGGGCGATCACGCTGCCGCCCTCGCGCTCCTGGATCTCCACCATCCGGGAGAGCAGCGGGTCGCGCGCGTCGATGAGGTCGTCGCCGAGGAGCACCGCGAAGGGCTGCTCGCCGACGTGGGGCGCGGCGCACAGCACGGCGTGGCCCAGACCCTTGGGGTCGCCCTGGCGCACGTAGTGCATGGCGGCGAGGTCGCTGGACTCCCTGACCTTGGCGAGCCGGGCCTCGTCGCCCTTGCGGGAGAGGGCCTCCTCCAGCTCGTAGTTGCGGTCGAAGTGGTCCTCCAGGGGACGCTTGTTGCGCCCTGTGACCATCAGTACGTCCGAGAGACCGGCGGCGACCGCCTCCTCGACCACGTACTGGATCGCGGGCTTGTCGACGACCGGCAGCATCTCCTTGGGCGTGGCCTTGGTGGCCGGCAGGAACCGGGTGCCGAGGCCTGCCGCCGGAATGACAGCCTTGGTGATCCTTGTGGGCGACTGAGTCATGCGCAGCACACTAACCGCTGCGTATGGGCGGAAGATTATCCTCCGGTTAATTCGCTCTCATAAACAGGCATTTGAGGGGATTGTGAAAACACTGTGAGTGATGGTGCAGCCGAAAAGGCCCTCTTGCGCGGGGAACTCCTGGGTGCCCGGCGCCTCCTGACGGACGACGACGTCCGCCGGGCTGCCGGGGCGCTGGCCCAGCAGGCTCTCGGACTTCCCGAGCTCGCGGCGGCCGGCACCGTCGCCGCGTACGTCTCGGTGGGGCGCGAGCCGGGCACGCGCGCGCTGCTCGACGCGCTGCGCACGCGTGGTGTCCGCGTCCTGCTGCCCGTACTGCAACCGGACAATGACCTGGACTGGGCCCAGTACGAGGGCGCCGGCCGGCTCGAACCGGCCGGGCGGGGGCTCCTGGAGCCGTCGGGCCCCCGGCTCGGCCCCGACGCCGTCCTCGGCGCCGACACCGTGCTGCTGCCCGGCCTCGCCGTCGACGCGCGCGGGATGCGCCTGGGCCGGGGCGGCGGCTCGTACGACCGGGTGCTCGCCCGGATCGCCGCGGCGGGCCACCACCCCGCGCGCGTCGTGCTCCTCTACGCGAACGAGGTGGTCGCCCGGGTCCCGGAGGAACCGCACGACCACCCCGTTCACGCGGTGGTCACCCCGCAGGGCGTGACCCGCTTCACGGCTTGAGCCTCAGCTCACTTCGTGAGCGTCAGCGTGTCGACGGTCGACGCGCCGACCGCCCTGGAGCTGAAGGACCAGTCCAGCTGCTCGCCCTTGGCCCACTTCCCGGTCTGGTCCGAGTAGTGCGCGCTGTAGGCGTGGCCGGACGCGCCGGTGAGGTTGATCCACTTCGACTTGTCGAAGTCCTTCAGGTTCACCACCATCCGCATCGACGGCACCCACGTCACCGAGTAGTCGCCGCCTCCCGCGTTCCAGCCCGTCGCGTTGACCGCCGCCTCGCCGCCGCCCAGGTTCCACGGGCCGCGGTTGAGGAGGTACTGGACGATGCCGGGGCCGTCGGTGCCGAGGGTCTGGTTCTTCAGCATCAGCTGGTGCAGCTGGCCCCAGCTCCAGGTGGTGACGTCCTTGCCGAGCTTGGCCGTCAGCTCCCAGCGGGCGTCCTTCATGGCGCGCGCCAGCAGCTGGTCCCGGGTGGTGGTGGCCGGGTCCAGACGGCTCTTGGGCGTCTGCCACCAGGTGTTCTTCTCATCGTTGAAGATCCGGCGGACCACCTCGAACCAGCGGTCGCCGCCGTCGGGCTGCGCCGAGTCCGCGTCGCGCTGGCCGCACTCGCGGACCAGCCCGTTGAGGTCGTCCACCGGGCCGGAGCCCTCCGGCGGGCGCACGTTCAGGCACTCGCCCTTGACCCTCAGCTCCTTCGGGAGCTTGTTGCCGAAGGCCAGCTTGAGGACGTTGCGCCACACCGCGTTGAAGTAGGCGGCCGCCCCGGAGTCCGACTCCTGGGTGTAGTCCCAGCCTTCGAGCAGCTTCTGCGCCTCCCGTATGGACGGGTCGGAGACGTCGACCTTCAGCAGCGCGGGCGTCAGCAGCGCGGCGATCTCGCTGCTGTTGTCCATCTGCATCTTCTGCATGTCCTCGGTGGAGACCTTGCCGCCGTCCTTGGTCTTCGACTCGATGAGGTCGTTGATCCGCTGGCTGCGGGTGCCGTAGCCCCAGTCCTTGGTCAGCAGGTACGGGTACTTCTTCTCGTCGACCACGGCCTGGTTGGCGGTGACGATGTATCCGCGCTTCGGGTCGAGCTCGTACGGCAGCTGCTCGAAGGGGATGGACCCCTTCCA
Organism: Streptomyces sp. NPDC059994; assembly: GCF_042737755.1. NCBI lineage: Bacteria > Bacillati > Actinomycetota > Actinomycetes > Kitasatosporales > Streptomycetaceae > Streptomyces > Streptomyces sp. NPDC059994. The sequence goes on along the minus strand of NZ_JBHWUR010000070.1, from coordinate 27,920 downwards.
GTTGTACTTGGAGTCCCAGCCGGGAGCGGGCACGGTCCCGTCGTAGCCCTTGGCCCGCACCGGGATCCTGCCCGGCGCCTGGTAGCCGATGTGGCCCTTGGTGTCGGCGTAGATCAGGTTCTGCGAGGGGACCTCGAAGTCCTTGGCGGCCGCCCGGAAGGACTTGAAGTCCTTGGCCCGGTCGAGCTCGAAGATGGCGTCCATGGACTTGCCGGGCTCCAGGGCGGTCCACTTCAGGGCCACCGCGTACCCCTCGCCCCGGTCCGGGGCGGAGGTGGCCACGGGGGCCTTCTTGCCGACCTTCTCCAGCTCGTCGTCACGGTCGGAGACCAGCGGGCCGTTGTTGGTCTCGCGCACGGTGATCGTCTTGCTCTTGCCGCCCGCGACCTTGATGACCTCCTCGCGCGTGGCGAGGGCCTTCTGCTGGTTGTCGTAGAGATAGGTGCCGCCGGGAGCGATCTTCTCCAGGTAGAGGTCGGTCACGTCGGCGCCGAGATTGGTGAACCCCCAGGAGACGTCCTGGTTGTGGCCGATGACCACGCCGGGCATACCGGAGAACGTGTAGCCCGCCACGTCGTAGCCGCAGCTCGCGGAGACCGTGCGGCAGTGCAGACCCATCTGGTACCAGAGCGACGGCATCATCGGCGCCAGATGCGGGTCGTTGGCCAGCAACGGCATACCGGTCGTCGTGTACTTGCCGGAGACGACCCACGAGTTGGAGCCGATGCCGCTGCCGTTGGGGCCGAGCAGCGCCGGGATCTTGTCGAGGCTGTCGGAGAGCCGCGCCAGCTGCGCCTGCGCGCCCTGCGTCGCGCCCTGGACCGTCGATCCCGCCCCACTGCCGGTGCTCGGCTCACGGTTCGGGTCGTACTTCCCGGTGATCTTGTTGACCGAGCCCTCGTCGACGATCGGGCGGTGGGTGGCCGTCGGGTACGGCGGGTACAGATCCTTGATCTGCTTGGGGGCGAGCCGGCTGGTCATCAGGGACCTGTCGATCTCGTCCTGCATGTTGCCGCGCAGGTCCCAGGCCATCGCCTTGAGCCAGGCCACCGAGTCGACCGGCGTCCACTTCTCGACCTTGTAGTCGTGGACGAAGTCCAGCGCCGCGTACTCGACGGACAGGTCCTTGGGGCCCCTGCCCTCCAGGTAGGCGTTGACACCGGCGGCGTACGCCTGGAGGTACTTCTTCGTCTGCGGTGACAGCTTGGTGTCGTACTCCCGCTGCGCGACCCGGCGCCAGCCGAGAGTGCGCAGGAAGGCATCGGTCTCGACCTGGTCCTTGCCGAACATCTCCGACAGCCGGCCGGAGGTCATGTGGCGGCGGACGTCCATCTCCCAGAAGCGGTCCTGGGCCTGGACGAAGCCCTGGGCCATGAAGAGGTCGGTGTCGTTGTCCGCGTAGACCTGCGGCACCCCGTAGTCATCGCGCTTGACCTCCACCGAGTTGCCGGTGAGGCCCTTGAGCTGGATCGACCCCGTGGTCTGCGGGAAGGAGGCGCGCACGGTACTGACGCCCCAGTACGCGCCGTATCCGACACCCGCGACGAGCGCCAGCACCAGGACGATCAGGATCAGGCGGGCGCGGCGTCCCTTCTTCCTGACTTTCGTCTTGGCGGAAGGGGCGGTTGTGTTGGAGGGCATCGCTGTCCTTCGAGGGGCAGGGTGGTCCTAGGTGCTGGAGCAACCATAGGCGCAGCGACTGACAGCCCCGGACGCGGTGTCTTCTATGAGCGTCAGCCCGCCCAACTGACACAGTTGTACGTAAAGAACTCGTCAAAGATTAGGTAAGGTAACGAAGTACCGGTGGTCGGAGGAACGTTCCGGCACCCGTGCGTGAGGGCGCCTGACGGCGCGTGAGGGGAAGGATCGGCCACTGACTGTCCACCATCTCAACGAGCTCCTGCTCATCTGCTCGCTCGTCCTGCTCATCGCCGTCGCGGCGGTGCGCGTCTCCTCCCGCAGCGGGCTCCCCAGCCTGCTCCTGTATCTCGGCATCGGGATCGCGATAGGGCAGGACGGGATCTTCGACGTCCAGTTCGACAACGCCGAGATGACCCAGGTCATCGGCTATGCCGCCTTGGTGGTGATCCTGGCCGAGGGCGGTCTGGGCACCAAGTGGAAAGAGATCCGCCCGGCGCTGCCGGCAGCCGTCGTGCTGTCGATCGTCGGTGTCGCGGTGAGCGTGGGGGTCACCGCGGCCGGTGCGCACTACCTGGTCGGGCTCGAATGGCGGCAGTCACTGATCATCGGCGCGGTGGTGTCCTCGACGGACGCCGCGGCCGTCTTCTCCGTCCTGCGCAGGGTTCCGCTGCCGTCCCGGATCACCGGCGTCCTGGAGGCCGAGTCGGGCTTCAACGACGCCCCGGTCGTCATCCTGGTCGCCGCCTTCTCCACGCCGGGCCCGGTGGACTCCTGGTACCTGCTCGCCGGCAAGATCGCCCTTGAGCTGGCGATCGGCGCCGGGATCGGGCTCGCGGTCGGCTGGCTCGGCTCCTGGGGCCTGCGGCACGTGGCGCTGCCCGCGTCCGGCCTCTACCCGATCGCGGTGATGGCGATCGCCGTCACCGCGTACGCGGCGGGCGCCATGGCCCACGGCTCCGGCTTCCTCGCCGTCTATCTGGCCGCGATGGTCCTCGGCAACGCCAAGCTGCCGCACTGGCCCGCCACCCGGGGCTTCGCGGACGGCCTCGGCTGGATCGCCCAGATCGGCATGTTCGTCCTGCTCGGCCTGCTGGTCACCCCGCACGAACTGCCCGACGACTTCTGGACCGCCGTGATCATCGGCCTGGTCCTGACGATGGTGGCCCGGCCTCTTGCGGTGCTGCTCAGCCTGGCGCCGTTCAGGATGCCCTGGCAGGAGAAGGCCCTGATGTCCTGGGCGGGGCTGCGCGGCGCCGTGCCCATCATCCTGGCCACGATCCCGATGGTCTCCGGGATCGACGGCAGCGAGCGCGTCTTCAACATCGTCTTCGTCCTGGTCGTCGTCTACACCCTCGTCCAGGGCCCGACCCTGCCCTGGCTCGCCCGCAAGCTGCGGATCTCGGACGCCGAGACGGCCGCCGACCTGGGCATCGAGTCGGCGCCCCTGGAGCGGCTGCGCGGCCATCTGCTGTCGGTGGCGATCCCGCCCGAGTCGCGGATGCACGGCGTCGAGGTGCACGAGCTGCGCCTGCCGCCGGGGGCGGCGGTCACCCTGGTCGTACGGGACGGGAAGAGCTTCGTACCGGGGCCGACGACCGTGCTGCGGCGCGGCGACGAGCTGCTCGTGGTGGCGACGGACCCGGTACGGGACGCGGCCGAGGCCCGGCTGCGGGCGGTCGGCCAGGGCGGAAAGCTGGCCGGGTGGCTGGGGACGGGCGGCACGGGCCCGCGCCGGTAGGGCGAGGGCCATCAGGCCGCCAGGCGTCGTCCCGCGTCCATCGAATCAGGGAACAGCCGGAAGAAGATCCGGTTAATCACAGGTGTGATCTCGGTCATCCGTGCCCTTTCAGAGGCGCGGAACCGGATCCCCCTGTAGCATGAAGGCACACCACTGATCGACCAACTCTGCCTGACGCAGAGCTGGCGCGACCGTATGGCGGTCGGAGGCTCCCGCAGTGAGCCCCGGCATCTACCGCAGTTCCGCGCAAGAGGACAGCTCTCGGCAACGCCCGTACTCACCCGTACCAGGGGCGCGCTACCAGGCGGCAGAAAGGCAAGGGCCGTGGCATCCACGGTCACTTCCGAGCGTCGCCCGGGCTACGGGCAGCTCCTGCGCACTCCCGGCGCACTCACGTTCCTCCTGCCCGGCTTCGCCGCCAGGCAGCCCTTCGCGATGCTCACCATCAGCATCGTGCTTCTCGTCCAGCACACCACCGGCTCGTACGGCAGCGCCGGTGCCGTGGCCGCCGTCACCGGCGTCTCCATGGCCCTCTTCGCGCCCCAGAGCGGCAAGCTCGCCGACCGCTTCGGCCAGCGCGCCGTCCTGCTCCCCGGCGTCCTCGTGCACTCCGCCTCGGGCTCCGTACTGATCGCGCTGGCGCTGGCCGGCGCCCCCCTGTGGGCGCTCTTCGTGGCCGCCGTCCCGACCGGCGCCTCGGTGCCGCAGATCGGTCCGATGGTCCGGGCCCGCTGGGCCGCCAAGCTCGACGGCTCACCCCTGATGTCGACGGCCGCGGCCTTCGAGTCGGTGACCGACGAGTTCACCTTCGTCATCGGCCCGGTGCTCGCGACCGCGCTGTGCACGGGCGTCCACCCGGCGGCCGGACTGATCACCGAAGCCGCGCTGACCCTGGTCGGCGGCCTGCTCTTCGCCTCCCAGCACCACACCCAGCCGCAGCCCAGCCGCGCCGACGGCCACGCGCGCGCGGAGCACGTCTCCGCGCTCTCCATCCCCGGCGTACGGGTCCTGGCCGTGTCCTTCCTCGGCATCGGCGCCGTCTTCGGCGGTATGCAGGTCTCGCTGACCGCGTTCTCCGAGGAGATCGGCAACCCCGGCGCCAACGGCCTGCTGTACGGGATCTTCGCCGCGGGCAACATGCTGGCGGGCATCGCGTGCGGCGCCATCGCCTGGAAGTCCGCTCCCCGGACGCGGCTGATCGCCGGATACACCGGCCTGACCCTGGCCGCCTCGGGCCTGTGGGCCATGCACTCCGCGGTGCTGCTCGGCGGCCTCGGGCTGATCGTCGGCCTCTGCATCGCCCCGGCGCTGATCACCGGCTACACGCTGGTCGAGTCGCTGGTCCCGGCCTCCGCCCGGACCGAGGCCTTCACCTGGCTGACCGGCGCGGTGGCGCTGGGCCAGGCCGGAGCGGTCACCGTGGCCGGCCGGCTGGCCGACACCCACGGCTCCAGCGCGGGTTTCCTGGTGCCCATGGCGGGCACCGCGCTGGCCCTGGTCACACTGCTCTCACTGCGCTCGCGACTCGCGCCGCGCTCCTCGGGACGGACCGTCGCCCGTAGTGGCGTCGGTCACCGAGTTCCCGTGGCGGTGGACTGATCCAGCGGAATACGTCACTATGGACCGTCGTTAGCACTCATCGAGTGAGAGTGCCAGGAGGAAGACAAGTGCCGACCTACCAGTACCAGTGCACCGAGTGCGGCGAAGGCCTTGAGGCGGTGCAGAAGTTCACCGATGACGCCCTGACCGTCTGCCCGAACTGCGACGGACGCCTCAAGAAGGTCTTCTCGGCCGTCGGCATCGTCTTCAAGGGCTCCGGCTTCTACCGCAACGACAGCCGCGGCGCCTCGTCGAGCAGCACGCCCGCGTCCTCGGCCGCCAAGCCGTCGACGTCGAGCTCCGACTCGAAGCCTGCCCCCTCGACGTCCTCCTCGACGTCGAGCCCCACCAGTTCGTCGTCGGCCGCCTGACCCGGCCGACACCCCGGACACACCCGGACCCCGCCGTCCTCGACGGCGGGGTCTCCGGCATGCCCGCACCCGTATGGGCCGCCGACCGCCCCGGCTAGGGTGCTGCGCATGACCAACGCGCGCACGGCCAACGCAGAGATCGGCGTCATCGGCGGCTCGGGCTTCTACTCGTTCCTGGAGGACGTGACCGAGATCCAGGTCGACACCCCGTACGGCAGCCCCAGCGACTCGCTGTTCCTGGGCGAGATCGCCGGGCGCCGGGTCGCCTTCCTGCCCCGGCACGGCCGCGGCCACCACCTCCCGCCGCACCGCATCAACTACCGCGCCAACCTGTGGGCCCTGCGCTCGGTGGGTGTGCGCCAGGTGCTCGGCCCGTGCGCGGTGGGCGGGCTGCGGCCCGAGTACGGACCGGGCACGCTGCTCGTACCGGACCAGCTGGTGGACCGTACGAAGTCGCGCGTCCAGACGTATTACGACGGCTACCCGCTTCCCGACGGCTCGGTCCCGAACGTCGTGCACGTGGCGCTGGCAGACCCGTACTGCCCCGAGGGCCGCAAGGTCGCGCTCGCGGCCGCGCGCGGTCGGAACTGGGAACCGGTGGACGGCGGCACGCTGGTCGTCATAGAGGGCCCGCGCTTCTCCACGCGCGCGGAGTCGCAGTGGCACGCGGCGATGGGCTGGTCGGTGGTGGGCATGACCGGGCACCCCGAGGCGGTGCTCGCCCGCGAACTGGGGCTCTGCTACACGACGATGACCCTGGTCACCGACCTGGACGCGGGCGCGGAGACCGGCGAGGGCGTCTCCCACGAGGAGGTGCTGCGGGTCTTCGCGGCCAATGTGGACCGGCTCCGCTCGGTGCTCTTCGACGCGGCGGCGGGCCTGCCGTCGGGCGACCGCGACTGCCTGTGCACGCGGGCGCTGGACGGGTTGGATACGGGGATTCGGCTGCCGTAGGGCTGGCGCAGGGGCTGTTGTCGGGCTGGCGCAGGGGCTGTTGTCGGGCTGGCGCAGGGGCTGTTGTCGGGCTGGCGCAGGGGCTGTTGTCGGGGCGCTGCGGTCGAGGCCGGGGTCGGGGTCGGGACCGGCGTGGGGACCGGGGCCTCATCACCCGCGCCGGGCGGCGGAGTTGTCCACGACCGATGGCCCCATATGCCCGGGCGGGTGACGGAGTTGTCCACAACCGGGGAGTAATCCACAGGGCTCGGCGGGAAGCTGGCGGGGCGGGGATCGTGGGGAGCGTTCGAGCAGCACCCGCTCCTCACGATCGGTGGTGACCCGCCATGTCCTGGTCCTCTCCTCTGCCCTCCTCGACGCCTTCCCCCGCGCCCTCTCCCCTGCCTTCCCCGGCCCCCGAGCCGATCGGCGTCCCCGTCTTCCCCCCGCTGCGGGTGCGCGGGAGCCGGCACCGGCTGCGGCGTGCGGTGCGGCGCCGACGGCGGGCGATGGCGGCCGGGCTCGCGGTGGCGGCGGCCGCGCTCGCGGCGGTGGGCGCCCGGGCCCCGGGGCGTACGGATCCGGGGCAGGCGGGCCCCGACGTCATCGCGGCGACGAGCGCGGGCGTCCAGCAGCGGAACGCGGCGCCCCCGCCCGCCCGCAAGGCCGCCGACGTGGTGTCCGCGCCGGTCCGGATCGCGGACGCGGAGACCGTGCGGCTGCTGCGGCCCGGCGACCGGGTCGATGTGATCGCGGCGCCCGACTCGCCCTCGGGCGGCGCGGGCGCGGCGCACCTGGTGGCCTCGGGTGCACGGGTGACCGACGTGCCCCGGCCGCGCGGGCCCTCCTCCGACGAGGGGGCCCTGGTCGTCCTGTCCGTCCCCCGCGCCACCGCGACGACGCTCGCGGGTGCCGGTGCGGCCTCCCGACTGGTGGTGACCTTTGCCGAATAGCACTGACTTCCTGTCAAGTCGCCTGTCCGCGTACGCGGATTGGACAGTGCGACCATGCGCTGACGTAGGTTGCGGAACGGTTTGCTCCACCCCCCGCACCTGCGAAGAGAGGCTCACTCGTGACCGGCGAGAAGAAGAGCGACGGCCTGCTGGTGGGCTTCAAGGCCTTCCTGCTGCGCGGCAATGTGATCGACCTGGCCGTCGCGGTGGTCATCGGCGCCGCGTTCACCGGCGTTGTGAACTCGGTCGTGAAGGGCATCATCAACCCGCTGGTCGGCGCGTTCGGGACGAAGGACCTCAACAGCTACAGCTCATGTCTGAAGGGCCCGTGCGGGCTCGATCCCAAGACGGGCGAAGCGGTCTCCGGCATCCCGATCATGTGGGGCCTGGTCCTCAGCGCGGTGCTGACCTTCCTCATCACGGCGGCCGTCGTGTACTTCCTGATGGTCCTGCCGATGGCCAAGTACCTGGCCAAGCGGGCCCAGCGGGACCGGGCGAAGGAAGGCGTCGAGGAGACCCTGGAGGTCAGCGAGCTGGAGGTGCTCAAGGAGATCCGCGACGCCCTGGTCTCCCAGCGCGGGTCGGGGCACAGCGCGCCGTAGCGCACGGCCCCGGGACGGGGCGGGGCCGCCGTCGGATTCAGATGTGGTGCGGCGGCTTCTCGTCGAGGAAGCGCGCGAGATCGGCCGTGCTGCCGGTGGCGGGGGCCCGCTCACCCCACCCGCGGTCCGTGTCGTCCGAGGACTGCTGGTCCAGCGGATCGTCGAAGACCAGCGCGGGCCTGGGCTTCTGGTCGGACGCGGGCTTCGCATCGCGCGGTCCGGGGGCGGGGGCGGTACTCATACCTCCAGGGTACGGCGAGGCGCCGGCCGACGAGGCGACGCCCGACACGGCGACGTCCGACACGGCGACGCCCTGGGGGCTCGCCCCCACTCCCGTCAGCCGTCCTCCCCGTCACCGGTCCTTCGGGTCGAGCAGCCAGAGGCCGAGGACCACGAGGAACGACAGGCCGAGGAATCCCGTGCCCCACCAGGCGGTTCCGGTATGGCCCTTCATCCACTCGTCGACGATCACCGACAACCCCCAGAGCTGGCCGACGACCACGGTGACAGCCAGGGCGAGGCGGGCCGTCAGCTTCGAGGACCGCTCCGGCTCCTGCTCGGTGCCCGCGCCGGGCCCCGGGCCGGTGCGGCGGGTCCGGGGATCGCCGTATCCGCTGGTGGCGCGGATCTGGGGGTACCGGTCCCGTACCGGACGGTTGAGACGGGGCTGGGTGCTGCCGGCGGTGTACGGGGGCGGGGCGGGCACCGTGGCGTCGCCGCTCCCGCCCGGGCCGGTGTCGGCGCTCATGTCCGCTCGCTCCTCTCGGTCTGGGTCCGCGTTCCCGGGCAGCCGATCCGGGCCGCCATGTCCGGGCGCTGCTCGCCGAACTGCCGGCACATGGCGGCCTTGACGCTCTCGCCGGAGCGGGTGGTGGCCACCGCCCAGACGCTGCCGTCGATCTCCTCCACGAGGAGCACCTTCGGCAGCGGGCGGGGCGGCGGTCCGGCGGTGACCTCACCGGTGCGGGCGTCGAAGACGCCTTCGTGGCAGGGGCAGTACAGCTCGCCGTCGTTGCCCCGGTCCTCGCGCCACAGCACCGCGCAGGCCAGATGCGTACAGACGGCGGAGTAACCGACGAGGGTGCCGTCCCTGAGGCGGACGCCGACCGCCCGGTCGTCCTCGCCGGGGAAGCGGAAGGCGATGGACTCGCCGGGGCGGAGCCGGTCGGCGACGCGCTTGGCCTTGGGGGCGTCCGCGCTGTCCCCGTGCCGGTGGAGCACGCCTCCGGCGACGGCCACACCGCCGACGGCGAGCCCGCCGGAGACGGTGGTGACGATCCGCAGATAGTCGCGGCGGGTGGTGAGCGAGTCGGCGGCGACGCGGTCGCGCAACGCCTCCTGAGCGGGGTCGGGCCATGGGGTCGAGCCCGGTCCGTCCTCGCCGGGGGCGCCGAGCCCACCGGTGCCACCGGTGCCACCGGGACCTCCGGGACCTCCGGGACCGCTCGGGTCACCGGCCGCCGGGGGCTGTTCGGCCGGGCTCATCGGATCGTCCTTCCGTTCACCTCGACGATCGGGAGGCCACCGGGGACCGGCCACTGGACCTTGTCCGCGGGGACGACCATCGCCACTCCGGTGGACACGACGACATCGCCGAACGTGAAGGAGTCGGCGACCTGGACGCCGGGGCGTTCGGCGCGGAGCTCTTCGACGGTTCCGTAGAAGAGGGCTCCGGTGGGGCAGACCGTGGCGCACATGGGGGCGAGGCCGTAGGCGGTGCGGTCGTAGCAGAGGTTGCACTTCATCTGCAGCTTCGCCTGGAGGTCGATCTTCGGTACACCGAAGGGGCAGGCGTTGACGCAGTTGGCGCAGCCGATGCAGCGGGTGGTGTCGGCCTGCTGCACCACACCGTCGGCGGTCACCAGGATCGCGTCGGCGGGACACACCTCGGCGCAGGGGGCGACCGGGTCCTCGCAGTGCATACAGACCGTGGGAAGGGAGGCGACCGAGTGCCCCGCGTCGGGGTAGTCGAGATGGATCATGGATTTGCCCCGGTGCGAATCGCACTCGCGGCAGGCCGAGACACAGGCCTGGCAGCCGATGCACCGCCCCGGGTCGATGAAGATCGTTCTGCCCATCACGGCGGGCGTCAGCTCCTATCGGCGGTACCGCGCCCCTGCGGGGACGTGGGCGGCAGGGGGTCGGTGCGGAAGACCTGGGCCGCCGGATAGGCCACGTGGCCGGGCGCGGTGGGGGGCGCGGGGACCTCGGCGACCCGGTCACCGGCCTCGATGCGGCAGGCGCAGACCTTGTACTCGGGAATCTTGGAACGGGGATCGAGAGCGTCGATGGTCAGCGCGTTGGCGGACGTGGGAACCGGCCAGTGGTACGGGATGAAGACGGTGTCGGGGCGGATGGCCTCGGTGACCAGGGCGGGGAAGACCGTGCTGCCGCGCCGGGTGACGACGCGGACCGGGTCGCCGTTGCGGAAGCCGTGCGAGGGGTGGATCTCCACCCAGGGGCGCGGGGTCTGCTCGACGAGGGCGCCGAGCCTGCGCGTCTGGTTGCCGGAGAGGAAGTGCGCCACGGTCCGGCCGGTGGTGAGGGAGAGGGGGTGTTCGTCGTCGTACGGGTCCATCGGCGGGTGCCATTCGACGACCTGCATATGGACCTTGCCGTCGGGGTGCGAGGTCCGCCCGTCCTCGAAGAGGCGGGGAGTGCCGGGATGGCCGGTGGAGGGGCAGGGCCAGGCGATGCCGCCGGTCTCCTCCAGGCGCTCGTAGGTGATGCCGTAGTAGTCGTTGACCGTTCCGGCGGAGGCGACGCGCAGCTCGTCGAACACCTCGCGGGAGCCGGGGAAGGCGAACTTGTCGCCCGCGCCCAGGCGCTGGGCGAGCCGGCAGATCACCCAGGTGTCGGTGCGGACCCCGGCGGGTGGTTCCTGGGCCTTGTTGTGCTTGACGACCCGGGCCTCGGCGTTGGCCATCACGCCTTCGTCCTCGGCCCAGGTGGTGACGGGGAAGACCACATGCGCGTTGGCCGCGGTCTCGGAGAGGAAGAAGTCGAATTGAGCGTGGAATTCGAGGGTGTCGTAGCCGTCCTTGACGGTCGAGTAGTTCGGGAGGGAGACGAAGGGGTTGTTGCAGATGCCGATCAGGCCGCGGATCTCCTGGCGGCGCATCTGATGGACCATCTCCATCATCGAGGTTCCGGCGGGCGGGAGTTCGGACTCCTCGATGCCCCAGATCTCGCAGATCTGCCGGCGGTGCTCGGCGTTCATGATGGAGCGCCCGCCCGGCAGCAGGTCGGCCTTCTGGCCGTGCTCGCGGCCGCCCTGGCCGTTGCCCTGGCCGGTGATGGTGCCGTAGCCGGCGCCGGGCCTGCCGAGGTTGCCGGTGGCGACGCAGAGGTTGATCACGGAGAGGCAGTTCTCCACGCCCTGCGAGTGGTGCTCGATGCCCCGGGCGTGCCAGGCCATGGCTCTCGGGGCGCGGGCGAAGGTGCGGGCCACCTCGACGATCTGGGAGGCCGGGACCCCGCAGATCTCGGCGGCCCGCTCGGGGGGATACTCGGCGACCTTGTCGCGGACCTCCTCCCAGCCCGTGGTGTGGGCGCCGATGTAGGCCTCGTCGTCGAGCTCCTCCTTGATGACCACGTGGAGGAGCGCGTTGAAGAACGCCGAGTCGGTGCCGGGCTTGAGGGCGACGTGGATGTCGGCGGTGCGGGCGATCGCCGTCTCGCGCGGGTCGATCACGATCAGCGAGGCGCCCCGGTCGCGCGCTCCCCATACGTACTGGGTCATGACGGGGAAGCACTCGCCGACGTTGGACCCGGCGATGAGCAGGCAGTCGGTGAGGAGGATGTCGGAGAAGGGGTTGGCGGCCCGGTCGATGCCGAAGGCGAGCTTGTTGGCGCCGGCCGCGGAGACCATGCACAGCCGGCCGTTGTAGTCGACGTGCCGCGACTTGAGCGCGACGCGGGCGAACTTGCCGACCAGATAGGTCTTCTCGGAGAAGAGGCTGGCCCCGCCGAGCAGCCCGAAGGCGTCGTTGCCGTGGGCGGCCTGGATACGGCGGATTTCGTCGGCCGTGTGGTCCAGCGCCTCCTCCCAGGAGACCTCCCGGAAGGGCTCGTCGCGGGAGCGGCGCAGCAGCGGGGCGGTGAGCCGGTCGGGGTGGTTGACCTGCTGGTACGCGTTGATGCCCTTGGGGCACAGGCGCATCCGGTTGATGTCGTGGTTGCGGGGTTCGACGCCGAAGACCTTCCCGCCCTTGTCGACGCGGAGATACATCCCGCACTGCACTCCGCAGAAGCAGCAGTGGGTGGGTACGAGGGTCTCGCCGTCCTGGTCGGCGCGCCATCGGTCGGCCGGGATGCCGCCCGCGTCACGGAAGTCGCGGGTGCCGGGCGGGGCGAGGGAGGGGTCCAGCGGGAGCCGGTTCACTTGTAGCCCTTCTTGACGTGCGCGAGGTAGGCGGTGCCGCGCAGCACCCGCTTGCAGCGCGGGCAGTACTCGGCCCAGGCGTCGAAGCCGAGGCCCAGGTCGCGCATGGTCCCCCGCAGGTTCTCGACGTAGGGGGCGGTGTCGACGGGCCGGTCACAGCGGCGGCAGTGGAAGACCTGCTCGTCCTGGCGGGCGGTGTACTTGAACAGCTGCATCCCGACGGCGGCCGGCCGCTGGACGATGTGGAAGAACTTCCCGAACGGGATGTAGATCAGGGTCAGCACCACCGACACCATGTGCAGCACCGCCAGGAACTCGTAGCCCCCACCGTGCAGGAAGATCGACGAGAAGGTGAGGAGGAGGCCGGTCACCGAGATGACGAGCAGCAGGATCAGCGGAACCAGGTCGTAGCCGAACCGCTGGCCGGTGATCGCGCCGCGGTCCTTCATCCGGCGCCACAGGAAGTACGAGGCGCCGGGGATGACCAGGACGGCGGCGACGTCCAGACCGTGGAACATCAGCCAGCCCAGGACGTTCAGCGAGTCGAAGCCGAGGATCTTCACGCCCCGGATCCGCATCTCGTAACCGGGTCCGGAACCGGTCGACGAGGTGAAGGTGAACCAGCCCCAGGTGAGGGGGAAGGTGATCGCGGCGGCCAGCAGACAGCCCCAGAAGATCAGTTGGTGGGCGGCCCAGCGGGCGTGCGAGCGGGCGCCCAGGAACTTCTGGAGGCCGAGGTAGGTGGCGGCCATCTTGGGCAGGGCGGTCGGCGCCCGGCGGAAGTTGGCGGCGGAGAACAGGCTGCGCCATCCCTGTCTGAAGAGGCGGCGGGCGCCCGGGGAGGAGATCCAGACGGTGTAGCGGTGGGCGACGCCGAAGGCGAGGAAGACGGTGGCGCAGGCGTACGGCAGGAGGGCGGAGTCGAAGTCCTTCAGCCGGCGGCTGCCGAAGACGATGGCGAGGATCAGCAGGAGGGAGAGGGCGGTACCGGCGGCTGTCGCGCGCAGCGCGACCGCGGGCTTCGCTGCGGGAGGCGGAGGCTCGGTCACCCGGCCACCGTAGGTGTATCTGACCGGTTATCACCTGCTTTGAGGGCGGCGGGGTGAAGCCTTCAGTCAGATGGCAGCCGACGGCGCCAGGCGGCGCCGAGTGATCGTCAGACCGCGCGCAGACCGTGGGCAGACCGCGCGCAGACCGCGCGCAGACCGTGGGCGGACCGTGGGCGCCGAAGAACGCACGGGCGGCGGCGACCTCGTCGGGGGACGGGGACGACCTCGTCGGGGGACGGGGACGGGGCCCGTGGGCGCCGAAGAACGCACGGGCGGCGGCGACCTCGTCGGGGGACGGGGACGACCTCGTCGGGGGCGGCGACGGGGACGGCGACGGCGCGTAGTGCGGGGTGAAGGGCATGCCTGGCGGCGCACCCGCCAGGTCGTACCGATCGGCGACCGTCTCGTCAACCCGCCGGGCGGCCGGGTTTGGCATGCGAGGGCCCGGGCCGTCTGGTCTTCTGTCCCCCATGCCCCGCATGACCGCACGCAGCCGCCACGAGGAGCACCGGGCGGCGACGCCCCTGGAACTCTTCTTCGACCTCTGTTTCGTCGTCGCCGTCGCCCAGGCCGGCTCCCGGCTCGTCCACTCGCTCGCCGAGGGGCACCTCGGCACCGGGCTCGCCGGCTATCTCGCCGTCTTCTTCGCCATCTGGTGGGCCTGGATGAACTTCACCTGGTTCGCCTCGGCGTACGACAGCGACGACGTGCTCTACCGGGTCGTCACCCTCGTACAGATCACCGGCGTCCTCATCCTCGCCGCCGGGGTGCCGCGCGCCTTCGACGACAGCGACTTCACCGTCTGCGTCGTCGGCTACATCGTGATGCGGCTCGCCCTGACCAGCCAGTGGCTGCGCGCGGCGCGCAACGCGGCGGACCCGGCCGAGCGGCGGATGGCGCTGCTGTACGCCGCCGGGCTCACCGTGTGCCAGCTCGGCTGGACCGGGATGCCTTTCGTGCCGGCCGGCACCACCCGCTCCTGGGTGTTCGTGGTGCTGGCCGCCGCCGAGCTGTCCGTACCGGTGCTCGCCGAGCGCACCGCCCAGAGCACCTGGCACGCGCACCACATCGCCGAACGGTACGGCCTGTTCACCCTGATCGTGCTCGGCGAGACGGTCGCCGCCGCCACCGTCGCCGTACAGGAGGCGCTGGACGAGCACGAGGCGCTGGGCGAGCTGCTGCCGCTGGCGGGCGGCGGGCTGCTGATCGTCTTCGCCGCCTGGTGGATCTACTTCGCCGTGCCGATCGCCGGGCACCTCACCTCGAACAGCCAAGCGTTCGCGTGGGGGTACGGCCACTTCGTCATCCTCGGTTCGGCCGCCGCCATCGGGGCCGGGATGGAGGTGGCCGTCGAGCAGGCCGTCGGCAAGGCGCACATCTCCACGGCGGCGGCCTCGGCCGCCGTCACCGTGCCGGCCGCGTTGTTCATGTTCACCGTCTGGGCCCTGCACTCGCGCCACTTCAAGCGGACCCTCGCCCAGCAGCTGATCCTGCCCGCCTCGGCGGTGGCGACCCTGGCCTGCACCTTCGCCGGGCACGGCGCCATCCCCGCCGCCGGTCTGGTGGCCGCCGCCACGGTGGCTGTCGGCGTGGCCCTGAGCGGCCGTAGTGTCGCGGGTCATGACTGACCATCAGAAGGCCCGGCCGCAGAGCGCCGGTTCGATCACCGATGTGCCCGGCTTCCTCGTCGGGCACGCCCGCGTCCCCGGCGAGCGCGCCCTGAGCGGGACGACCGTCGTCCTCGCCCCGGCCCCCGGCGCCGTCGCCGCCGTCGACGTACGCGGCGGCGGGCCCGGCACCCGGGAGACCGACGCCCTCGACCCGTGCAACGTCGTCGAGCGGATCGACGCGGTGGTGCTGACGGGCGGCAGCGCGTACGGACTCGACGCCGCGGGCGGGGTCATGGCCTGGCTGGAGGAGCGGGGGCGCGGCGTGCGGGTGGGGCCCGAGCCGTACCAGGTCGTGCCGGTCGTCCCGGCCGCCTGCGTCTTCGACCTCGGGCGCGGCGGCGACTGGGACGCCCGCCCGGACGCGGCCACCGGCCGGGCCGCCGTCGAGGCGGTGGGCACCGAGGTCGCCCAGGGCAGCGTCGGCGCCGGGACCGGGGCGGTCGCGGGCGGCCTCAAGGGCGGGGTCGGCACGGCGAGCGTGACCCTGCCCTCCGGCGCCACCGTCGGCGCGCTGGTCGTCGTCAACTCCGCGGGGTCGGTGTTCGACCCGGATACCGGCGCGCTGTACGGGCTGCGGGGGCGCGTCGCGTACCCCGGACCGGATGTCCACGAGGCGGCCTCGAAGCGGCTCGGCGAGACCCGTGCCGCCTCCGGGCTGCCGCCCCTGAACACCACGCTCGCGGTCGTCGCCACCGACGCGCCGCTCACCGGGCCGCAGGCGCAGAAGCTCGCGGGCACCTCGCACGACGGTCTGGCCCGGGCGATCCGGCCGGTGCATCTGATGCACGACGGCGACACCGTCTTCGCCCTCGCCACCGGCGGCGGCGATCCCCTGTCGCCGGCCGACCTCAACTTCGTGCTCGCGGCGGGCGCGGACGCGGTGGCCCAGGCGATCACCGAGGCCGTGCTCGCCGCCGACGGGGTGGCGGGGCCCGGTGGGACATTCCCGTCTTACCGTGACTTGTACGGGAGTTGAGCCGGCGGACCCGCCTCGATGTGCTGCGAGTCACAGGCCGGGCCCGCAACCATTCTGCCCATATGGGTGCTCTGTGCACGTACTGGAGTAAGGCCCGCACAGATGGAGCAGCCCGTGACCTCGCCCGACACCGCCGCGCAGCCGCAGTACCGCACCCCGCAGCAACTGCGCACCCGGCGCCGGGCGTTCGCCGCCGCGTCGGCGCTGCTGCTCGGCGCCCTGACCCTGACCGCCTGCGGCGGCAGCGCGTCGGGCTCCGACAAGGGCAAGGGCGAGGGCAAGGGCGGCGACGCGGCCGCCGCCCAGGAGGCCTCCGCGCTGAAGATCACCATCTCGGCGAAGGACGGCTCGGCCAACGCCAGCATCAACGGCACCACCGTCACCGCCCAGGGCGGCAAGCTCAGCCAGGTGACCCTGACCGAGGCCCAGACCGGCAAGGCGGTGGCCGGCGCGCTCGCCGGCGACGGGCTGTCCTGGAAGCCCGCCGGGAAGCTGGAGCGCGGCACCCAGTACAAGATCATGGCGACCGGCAAGGACGACAAGGGGCGGCCCGCGACCGAGAACGCGGCCTTCACCACGGTCACTTCGAAGAACAGCTTCATCGGCACCTACACGCCGGACAACGGCGCGACCGTCGGCGTCGGCATGCCGGTCTCGTTCACCTTCGACAAGTCGATCACCGACAAGAAGGCCGTCCAGTCGCACATCACGGTCAGCTCCAGCAGCGGCCAGCAGGTCGTCGGCCACTGGTTCGGCACCCAGCGCCTCGACTTCCGGCCGCAGGACTACTGGAAGGCCGGGTCCAAGGTGACGATGAAGATCGCCCTGGACGGGGTGCAGGGCGCGAGCGGCGTCTACGGCGTGCAGTCCAAGACGGTCACCTTCACCATCGGCCGCAACCAGGTCTCCACCGTCGACGCCAAGACCCAGACGATGACCGTGCAGCAGGACGGCAGGACCGTGAAGACGATCCCGGTCTCCACGGGCAGCGCCGAACACACCACGTACAACGGGCAGATGGTGATCTCCGAGAAGTTCACCGAGACGCGGATGAACGGCGCGACGGTCAACTTCGGCGGCGAGTACGACATCAAGGACGTGCCGCACGCGATGCGCCTTTCCAGCTCGGGGACCTTCCTCCACGGCAACTACTGGTACAAGGGCAACCCGTTCGGCAACGCGGGAACCAGCCACGGCTGTGTGGGACTCCGGGACGTCCGGGGCGCCCAGGGAGACACCCCCGCCAAGTGGTTCTTCGATCACTCGCTGATCGGTGACGTGGTGACGGTCAAGGGCTCGCCGGACAAGACGATCGCCCCCGACAACGGCCTGAACGGCTGGAACATGTCGTGGACCGAATGGCAGGCGGGCAGCGCCGGCTGACCGTCCGTCGGAGCGCGGCCCCGGCGCACCGCCCCGGGCCGCCTTCCCGGCCGCTGCGAGCCGTTCCAAGCCTATGAGAATGTTTCGGCCATGCCCGCTGCGCGAAGCGCGCGCAGGGGCTACGTTGAGCACCCTCTACGTGACGAACAGCTACGGCGGGGAGACGCCTTGGTGCCCAACGAGTGCGAGTACGAGACGGCCGAGGAGCACCTCGCCGGCCTGCTCGGCCGCGCGCTGAACTCGTTCGACCTGCCGGACGAGCTGGTCGAGAACCTCGACTCGGCCCTCGCGCACACCACTTCGCTGCACTCCTCGCTGCACGCCTCGGGCGGCCCCGGCCGCCCCCGGCTCAGCCGCGAGACCTACCGCCACACCTATCTCCTCCTCGACGGCGCCACGGTCACCCTCTGGGAGGTCGTGCACGGCCGGGGCAACGAGGTGTACGCGGACGAGGAGAGCGCTCTGGTGTCCGCGGCCCGGCTGCGCGAGCGGGTCCTGCCGGACCTCGCGCCCGCGCTCGCGGAGGACGGCCTGGACCCGGGCCTGACCGGTCTGGAGGCCCTCAGCGGGCTGACGCCGGTGGAACGGGCCGGGACGAGCAGGACGTACGAGGCGGACGGCTCGGCCGACCACGCGCGGCGGCTGCTGCGCCGCGCCGAGAACCCGGACCGGCCCGGCGAGAGCGTGGCCCGCGCACTGCGCGGCGCCCTCGCCCACCGCATCACCCGGGCCCTGGGCGGCCCCGGCGGAGCGGGCGGGCGCGGCGGGGCCATCCTGTACGAGCACGCGTTCCTGCTCCTCGACGGCGTCGAGCTGAGCCTGTGGGAGGTCGAGCACACGGCGACGCCGGACGGCAGCCACATGTGCGAGGTGTACGCGGCGGAGGAGTCGGCGCGGGCGGCGATGCAGCGCCGCACACGGGTCTCCTGACCCGTCCATCTCCCGGCACTCGCCTCCCGTACGGCACACGAAAACGCCGGGCGGGGTGGAGGCTCTCCTTGAGGAGGCCTCCACCCCGCCCGGCGTCGTTGCACGGGCAGCGCGTCACGGGGTGAGCGCGGGCTCCTTGGTGACGTCGTCGGACGGGACCTCGTCCGCCCCGCCCTCCAGGTGCTGCTTCGGCTTGGCCGGGAGCAGGAACATCCCGACGAAGATCACGACGCAGACGGCCGTCACGACCCACAGCGAGCGCTGGAAGGCGTCCGAGAAGGCCGGGCCGATCTCGGTGAGCCGCAGGTCGTCGTCGATCGAGCCGAAGAAGACGACCGAGACCAGGCCGAGGCCCAGCGCGTTGCCCATCTGCTGCACGGTGTTGATCAGGCCGGACGCCGAACCCGCGTGCTCCTGCGGGACCTCGGAGAGGACCGCGTCGGTGATCGGGGCGACGATCAGACCCATGCCGATGCCGAGCACCACCAGCGGCAGCGCCATCTGCCAGGGGGCGATGTCCATCCCGTAGTGGCGCGCCTCCCAGATGTAGACCAGGAAGCCGAGGGCGGTGATCAGGGCGCCCGCCTGGAGCACCTTGCGGCCGAACTTCGGCACCAGCGACTGGACGGACATGCCCGCCGCGGCCGACATGGCGATGGAGAACGGGATACCGGTCAGACCGGCGCGCAGCGCGCTCCAGCCCAGGCCGATCTGCATGTACAGCGTCCAGACCAGGAAGAAGATGCCCATCGCGATGCCGAAGGTCATCTGCACCGCGATGCCCGCCGCGAAGCTCTTCACACGGAACAGCGAGAGCTCCACCAGCGGCGAGCCGTCCTTGGCCGCCTTGTACCTCTCGTACACCACGAGCGCGCCGAAGACGACCAGGCTGCCGATCATCGAGAGGTGGCCCCACAGCGGCCAGCCCAGCTCACGGCCGCGGGTCAGCGGGTAGAGCAGCATCAGCAGGCCGAGGGTGACGAGCGCGACGCCCACGAGGTCGAGCTTGAGGGCCTTGGGCGCCTTGGACTCGGAGATGAACTTGGCGCCGAGGACCAGGCCCGCGATGCCGACCGGCAGGTTGATCAGGAAGATCGGACGCCACTCCAGGCCGAACAGGTTCCACTCGGTCAGCAGCGCGCCCAGGATCGGGCCGGAGACCGCGCCCAGGCCGATGACCGCGCCGAACATGCCGAAGACCTTGCCGCGCTCCTCCGCCGGGAAGGTCGCGTGGATGATCGAGAGCACCTGCGGCACCATCAGGGAGGCCATGCCGCCCTGCAGGATGCGGGAGGCGACCAGCATCTCCGGGTTGGCCGCGAAGCCGCAGAGCGCCGAGGCGATGGTGAAGCCGGTCATGCCTATGAGGAAGAGCCGCTTGCGGCCGTGGATGTCGCCGAGGCGGCCACCGGTGATCAGACCGGCGGCGAAGGCCAGGGCGTAACCCGCGGTGATCCACTGGATCGAGGCGAAGGTCGCCCCGGTGTCCTTCTGGATCGAGGGAATCGCTACGTTGACGATGGTGACGTCGACCAGGTCCATGAAGGCCGCGGTCATCACGATGGCCAGGGCGAACCACCGTCGGCGGTCGTTCGCGGCGGCCGCTGTGCCGGGGCCCGCGGCTTCTGGGGGATTGGTCGTGGTGGAGGTCATGGAAAGAAGTTAGACCTTATGTAGGTCAGACTGCGTCCTAATTTTCCCGCATCCTGGATCTCATGACGGACACCCCGGCTCGGCTGCTCCAGCTCCTCTCCCTGCTCCAGACGCCCCGAGAGTGGCCCGGCGGCGAGCTCGCCGAGCGGCTCGGTGTCTCGCGGCGCACGGTCCGCCGGGACGTCGACCGGCTGCGCGAGCTCGGCTACCCGGTCCAGGCGACGCTCGGCGCGGACGGCGGGTACCGGCTGGTGGCCGGGAAGGCGATGCCGCCGCTGGTCCTCGACGACGAGGAGGCGGTGGCCATCGCGGTCGGGCTGCGGGCGGGCGCGGGGCACGCGGTGGACGGAGTGGAGGAGGCGTCGGTACGGGCGCTGGCCAAGCTGGAGCAGGTGCTGCCGTCCCGGCTGCGGCACCGGGTCTCCAGCCTCCAGGCCGCGACGATGCCGCTGGTGGGGCCATGGCGGGGGGACGGCGCGACCGTCGACCCGCACACGCTGACAGTGATGGCGTCGGCCGTCACCGGCACGGAGCGGCTTCGGTTCGACTACCGCAAGGGCGACGGCAGCGAGTCGCGCCGCCAGGTCGAGCCGTACCGGCTGGTGTCGACGGGGCGACGGTGGTACCTCGTCGCGTACGACATCGAGCGCGAGGACTGGCGTACGTTCCGGGTCGACCGGGTGGAGTCCCCGTTCGCGACGGGTTCGCGGTTCGCGCCCCGGGAGCTGCCCGCGCAGAACGCGGCGGAGTTCGTGAGCCGGTCGCTGTCCCGGATGCAGCCCGAGCTGGAGCTGGACGTGACGTTCGAGGCGCCCGCCGATGTGGTGGCGGCGCGGCTCGCGTCCACGATGGGCACGCCGGTGGCGCTCGGGGAGGCGCGGTGCCGGCTGCGGGCGCGGGTCACGGAGTCGCTGGAGGGGGTGGCGATCCGGCTGGCGCTGCTGGACTGCGAGTTCGCGGTGGTGTCGCCGGTCGCCCTGACGGCGTACCTGGCGAAGCTGGGCGGCCGGCTCACCCGGGCGGCGGAGCCGCAGCCGGGGTAGCGGGCACGGGCAAGGGGGAGCCCCCGGCACCAGGGGGGGAGGGTGCCGGGGGCTCGTCGGTGGGGGCTGGGAGCGGCGCTTACGCCGCCGCGTCGAAGCCCGTGTCCCTTGCCATCTTCTTCAGTTCGAGCAGCGCGTGCTTCTCGATCTGGCGGATGCGCTCACGGGTCAGCCCGTGCTCCTTGCCGACCTCCGTCAGCGTGCGCTCGCGGCCGTCGTCTATTCCGTACCGCATCTTGATGATCGAGGCGGTGCGCTGGTCGAGCTTGCCGATCAGGTCGTCGAGCTCCTCGCTGCGCAGCAGCGTGAGCACGGACTGCTCGGGGGAGATCGCCGAGGTGTCCTCCAGGAGGTCGCCGAACTGGGTCTCGCCCTGGTCGTCGACCGCCATGTTGAGCGAAACCGGGTCGCGCGCCCAGTCCAGGACGTCGATGACCCGCGCCGGCGTGGAGCCCAGCTCCGCCGCCACCTCGGTCGCCTCCGGCTCCCGGCCGTGCTCCCGGTTGAACTCGCGCTGGACGCGGCGGATGCGGCCCAGCTCCTCCACCAGGTGGACGGGGAGGCGGATGGTGCGGGACTGGTCGGCTATCGAGCGCGTGATGGCCTGGCGGATCCACCACGTCGCGTACGTCGAGAACTTGAAGCCCTTGGCGTAGTCGAACTTCTCCACCGCGCGGACCAGGCCCGCGTTGCCCTCCTGGATCAGGTCGAGCAGCGGCAGGCCCGCCCTCGGGTAGCGCCGGGCGACGGCGACGACGAGGCGGAGGTTGGAGCGGATGAAGAGGTCCTTGGCCCGGTCACCGGCGGCGACCAGGGCTTCGAGCTCCTCGTGAGAGGCGCCGCCCGCCTTGCTCGACCCCGCCGCGTAAGCGGCTGATGTCACCGTTCCGTCGAGGATCCGGCGTGCGTACACACCCGCCTCGATGGTCTGCGAGAGCTCGACCTCCTTGGCGGCGTCGAGCAGCGGGGTGCGCGCGATCTCGTCCAGGTACATCCCGACCAGGTCGCGGTCGGCGATCTCCCCGGTGACGGCGCGAACACTGCTTCCCGACCCGGATCCGCTGCTGACGGTCCGACGGGCGACGGCGCGGGTTGCCATGCGTGCTCCCTTGCTGTGTAGGTCGCGACACCCTCCCGGGTGCCCTGCATCCGATGGAAACAACGGCTGGAATCCGGACAGAATTCCCGTCCCGCCCATCGATTTTCCTGATCATGCAGTACCCTGTACCGCCACCAGGGGCGGACGGATGCCGCGGGAATGTACAGAGGCGCAGGTCAGGCCCGGTGCCGGGGCTCTCCGCCACCGGCCGCGACCGCCGCCCGATGAGACCGGCGTCACACCCGAAACAGTTGCCTTCACCCCGGAAGAGCCCCATCCCCGTTTTCCGCTCTCCCACCCTGAAGACGACCCGCGCCGCCTTCTGGTTGCTCAGGATGTCCAAACTGCCCGAATTCTCGGGTACCCCTTCTCAGCCGAACTGCACCGACCTCTTCGCCAGCCCCATCCAGAAGCCCTCGATGACGCTGCGGGCCCCGCCCAGCTCGCCCTCCGAGGCGCCCAGGGTCACGAACAGCGGGGCGAAGTGCTCGGTGCGCGGGTGCGCGAGTCGGCCCGCCGGGGACTTGTGCTCGAAGTCGAGGAGGGCGTCCACATCGGCGGCGGCCAGGGCGCGCGCTCCCCAGTCGTCGAACTCGGCCGACCAGCCGGGCACCCCACCCGCATGGCGCAGCGCCGCCAGGTTGTGGGTGAAGAAGCCGCTGCCGACGATCAGGACGCCCTCGTCGCGCAGGGGCGCGAGCTTGCGCCCGATGTCCATCAGCTTCTGGGGGTCGAGCGTGGGCAGGGAGATCTGGAGGACCGGGACGTCGGCGGCCGGGTACATCTCCACCAGCGGGACGTACGCGCCGTGGTCGAGGCCGCGGTCCGGGATGTCCTGGACCGGTGTTCCTGCGCCGCGCAGCAACTTCCGTACACTGTCGGCGAGTTCGGGGGCGCCGGGAGCGGCGTACCGCACCTGGTAGTAGTGCTCGGGGAAGCCCCAGAAGTCGTACACCAGCGGGATCGTCTCGACGGCGCCGAGGGCGAGCGGGGCCTCCTCCCAGTGGGCGGAGACCATCAGGATCGCCCTGGGGCGGGGCAGCCCGGCCGACCAGGCGGCCAGCTCGCCCGGCCAGACGGGGTCGTCGGCGAGCGGCGGGGCGCCGTGCGAGAGATAGAGGGCGGGCATCCGCCCCGCACCGGAACCGGAGGTACCGGCGGCGTCGGCGGCAACTGCGGAGGTGGCGGTCATGGCGGACTCCCTGTCTACTGGATCCAGTATCTACTTGAACTCTAAAGCTTTCCCTTATGCCGAGATTAACCCGATCTTGTTCAACTTTCAAGGAGTGGCCGTACAGTGGATTCCATGACCACCACCCCCGCCGAGGAGCCGCGCTGGCTCAGCGACGACGAGCAGGCCACCTGGCGTGCCTACCTCCATGCCACCACGCTCCTGGAAGACCACCTGGACCGCCAGCTCCAGCGCGACGCCGGGATGCCGCACATCTACTACGGCCTGCTCATCCAGCTCTCCGAGGCGCCCCGGCAACGGCTGCGGATGACGGAGCTGGCCATCGGCGCCAAGATCACCCGGTCCCGGCTCTCGCATGCGATCGCCCGGCTGGAGAAGAACGGCTGGGTGCGGCGCGAGGAGTGCCCCTCCGACAAGCGCGGCCAGTTCGCGGCGCTCACCGACGAGGGCTTCGCCGTCGTGGAGCGCACCGCGCCCGGCCATGTGGCCGCCGTGCGCCAGGCGATGTTCGACCGGCTCGGCCCCGAGCAGGCCGAGCAGCTCGGGAAGATCATGCGGGTGATCGCCGAGGGCCTGCAGCCCAAGGACGCGAACGCGGACCTGCCCTGGCTCCGCTGAGCCGGACAGATCCGCGTTCCTTGCGTGTCCTGCCTTCCGCTTACGCGTCCCCCACGTAGGCGGCGGCCGTCAGTGGGCGACCACCGGGACCCGGATCTCGTCCTCGACGCCCTCGGCGTCGCCGGAGCCGGTCAGCGAACCGGTGTCCGGGCGGCCGGTGTTGATGAGGGTGACCGCGATCGCCGAGGCGAGCACCAGGATGCCGACCGCCCACCAGATGGCGCTGGTGAAGCCGTGCACCATCGCCTGGAGCTTCAGCAGCTCCACGCTCTTGGCCCCGGCGGCGTGCGAGGTGACGTACGCCGTGGTGGCCGAGGCGGCGATGGTGTTCAGGAGGGCCGTGCCGATGGCGCCGCCCACCTGCTGCGAGGTGTTGACCATGGCGGAGGCGACACCCGCGTCACGCGGCTCGACGCCGATCGTGGCCAGCGACATGGCCGGCATGAAGGCGGTGCCCATACCGAGGCCGAGCAGGATCTGCGCCGGCAGGATCAGCCCGGCGTACGAGGTGTCGATCTGGAGCTGGGTCAGGATCAGCATGCCGATGCCGGCGGTCAGGAAGCCGGGGCCCATCAGCAGGCGCGGCGGGACCCGGGTCATCAGCCGGGCGCCGATCTGGGTGGAACCGGTGATCATGCCCGCGATCATCGGCAGGAAGGCGAAGCCGGTCTTGACCGGCGAGTAGCCCTTCACGACCTGCAGGTAGTACGTCAGGAAGAGGAAGAGGCCGAACATCGCGATGATCGCGAGGCCGAGCGAGAGGTAGACCCCGCCCCGGTTGCGGTTGGTGATCACGCGCAGCGGCAGCAGCGGGTTCTTGACCTTGGCCTCCAGGACCACGAAGGCGAGCAGCAGCACGGCCGAGGCGACGAACATCGACACGGTCAGCGTGTCCGCCCAGCCGGCCGACTCGGCGCGGGTGAAGCCGTACACCAGGGCGACCAGGCCGAGGGTGGAGAGGATGACGCCCGGGACGTCCAGCGTCGAGCGGTTGCGGGTGCCGGAGGGCTCACGGATGACGAAGTAGGCACCGGCGGCCGCGACGATCGCGAACGGGATGTTGACGAAGAAGGTCCAGCGCCAGTTCAGGTACTCGGTGAGGAAGCCGCCGAGGATCAGGCCGACGGCGCCGCCGCCGCCCGCGATCGCGCCGTAGATACCGAACGCCTTGGCGCGCTCCTTGGCGTCGGTGAACATCACCGCGAGCAGGGAGAGCGCGGCGGGCGCGAGCAGCGCGCCGAACGCGCCCTGGAGCGCGCGGGAGCCGAGCAGCATGGCCTGGCCGGTGGCCGCGCCGCCGAGCGCGGAGGCCGCGGCGAAGCCGAGCAGACCGACGACGAAGGTGCGCTTGCGTCCCCAGAGGTCGGCTATGCGGCCGCCGAAGAGCAGCAGACCGCCGAAGGCGAGGGCGTAGGCAGTGATGACCCACTGCTTGTTGCCGTCGGAGATGCCCAGGTCGGTCTGGGCGGAGGGCAGGGCGATGTTCACGATCGTCGCGTCGAGCACGACCATGAGCTGGGCGAGCGCGATGAAGGCGAGGGCCTTCCAGCGACTGGGGTCAGGAGCGAGGTCCTGCCTCGGGGCCTGGACTGTTTTCGACATGGGTGTAGCCACCTTGGGACGCGATGTGCGATGAGCGGAGTGCTGAAGTACGTGTGCGGTAAGCGGATTTGCCGCCCGGCCGCGGGTTCGGTTACAGCTGGCTGAGGTCCTGCAGGGTCGCCGCCGTCCCCGGCAGCCCGGACCTCGCCGGGGCCATGAGCCCGTCGAGGAAGAGCTGGAGATGGCGGTGGACGAACCGGTCCATGTTCGGGCACGCGGTGCCCGGCAGCGGCCGGGTGAGCTGGGTGAGGGCGACCATCAGATCGCCCACGTCGACGTCGTCGCGCAACTGGCCGCTGCGCCGGGCCCGCGCCATGAGGTCCCGGACGGCCTCGTCCAGTCGCTCGCGGGAGGCGTTGAGCTCCGGCAGGTCCTTGTCGAAGCCCTCGGAGAGCATCGGGCACAGGGCTCCGATGCGCTCGTCGGCCGCCGCGAACACGAACCGCCGCAGCGCGGCGAAGGCGTCGGGCTCCTCGGCGGTCGCGGTCTCCGCGGCCGTCGAGACCCGCTCCATGACCGCGAGCACCACGCTGGTGATCAGCTCGGCGCGGTCCTTGAAGTGCCGGTAGAGAGTGGCGTTGCCGATGCCCGCGCGCCGCGCGATCTCGTCGAGCGGCACCATGGCGCCCTCCTCGACGAACATCTCGCGCGCGGCCGCGATGATCCGCTCCCGGTTGCGCAGGGCGTCGGCCCGCGGCCGCGGGGCGCGACGGGGCTCCGCTGCGGTGGTCGGGGTGGCGGTGGACACGGCGTGCTCCTTCTCGTGCGTACGAAGTCGTCGTCCGAACCGGAAGCGGGGAAGCTCTCCCCGTTTCGGCGGGACACAGGTGCAAACGGGGAAAGGTTCCCCGGTTATTTCCGGCCGGGCGATCTGTTTCATGTGACCTGAGTCACACACTCCTCCGGGGAAACCACACGCGCGGCCCACCCAGCGCGCGCCTGCGACACGCCCGACACAGGGTGATCGCACGAGCGCAGTCAGGAGCCGCCTGCTGCCGGTGGCCGAAGGCGAGCGTGCGCATGGAGGAGCCCGGCAGACCGCACCGTCGGATATCCGGCGGGCCGCGCGGCCCGCGCCGCCGCCGGACCCTCGCGGGCGGGGCCCTCGCCGCCGTCGTGCTCGCCTCGATGACCTCGGGCAGCACCACCCTGGCACCCCCCTTCCGGGCGTCGGCCGGGCCGGTGGCCACCGGCGGCGAGACGGCGCTCGGCCCGTGCCGGATCACCGCCACGCTCGGCGTGCAGATGTCGGAGGGCGTGCCCACCCCGCCCGGCTACGCCCACTCCACGGGAACGGTCCGCGCCCTCACCCTGATGATCGACTTCCCGGACGCGCAGGGCACGGGGTCCGCGCTGAGCCGGTACGCGGAGTTCTTCCCGCAGACCACCCAGTGGTTCCGCACCGCGTCGTACGGGCGGCTCGACTACCGGCCCGACATCCCCCTCCCGCAGTGGCTGCGGATGCCGCAGGCGTTCTCGGCGTACGGCATAGAGCGCGGCTCGCCGTACGAGCCGGGCTACCGGCGGCTGGTCAAGGACATCGTGGCGGCGGCCGACTCACGGGTGAACTTCGCGACGTACGACCTGGTCAACATTCTGATGTCGCCGAACGCGGGGCCGTCCGCGCTGGACACGGTGCTCTCGGTGACGTTCTCCGGGAACGAGGACGCGCCGCTCGCGGACGGCGTGCCGCTCTCCAACACGTCCTTCGTCTACAGCCGCCAGGACGACGGCTCCGGCTCGTACCGCGAGACGGGCTACCGGGTGCTGCCGCACGAGAACGGCCACGTCTTCGGCCTGCCCGACCTCTACACGCCCGAGGGCGGGGGCGCGGTCGGCCACTGGGACATCATGTCCGAGGACTGGGGCGCCAACAACGACATGCTCGGCTGGCACAAGTGGAAGCTGGGCTGGCTCGACAACACGCAGGTGGGGTGCGCGGCGGCGGGGGCGGGCGTGAGCGAGTACGTCCTGAGCCCGCTGTCGGCGCCGGGCACCGGCCGCAAGCTGGTCTTCATACCACTGTCGGACGAGTCCGGTTACGCCCTGGAAGTACGCAGCCGGACCGGCAACGACGAGGCGGTGTGCAAGCCGGGGGTGCTGGTGTACCGGGTCAGCACGGACGTCGACACGGGCCGGGGTCCGGTCACCGTCGCGGACAGCGCAAAGGACAGCGGGGGATGTACCCGTCGTCCCAACGTGCACGCCGAACTCTCCGATGCGCCGTTCGCGGCGGGGGAGACGTTCACGGACCGGGAGCGGGGGGTGCGGGTGTCGGTGCTGGGGGTTGACGAGTCGGGCAACTATCGCGTGCGGGTTGCCCGGGGCTAGCGATTGGTCGCCGTCCGGCTGCGGGCCGGTGGGGGTTGGGGCCCGTGGATCCCCCGCCCCGCCCCTTCCCGAAAGCCCTGCGGGCGGCTGGTGCTTCGGCTGCGGACCGTGGCACGTTGCTCGCGCAGTTCCCCGCGCCCCCAACCCCCTGGG
>NZ_JBHWUR010000069.1:8131-39982 GCF_042737755.1 Streptomyces sp. NPDC059994 | reverse complement strand
TCCGTCGTGTTCGCCTCGCAAGGCGGAAACACCACGTACGGCAAGAGCGACCTGATGGGCCGGGACAGCAAGGGAACGCTGTACTACTACTACGCGCTCAACAACGGGACGCTGAGCACCCGCAAGCAGGTGAGCGCCGGCGGCGGCTGGCTCGGCTCCCGCATGGGCTACGCGTCCTCCCTCGACGCCGACAACGACCCCGATCTGATCGAGGTCTACGAGAACAACCTGTACGCCGACAACCACTACATCAGCGGCGGTTGGGGCGGCTACAACCTGGTCGTGGGCCCCGGCGACCTCAACAACGACGGCCAGGGCGACCTGCTCACCCGCGACGGCTCCGGCACCCTGTGGCTCCAGCGCGGCAACGGCCAGGGCACCGGCTTCGCCTCCCGCCTGAACATCGGCGGCGGCTGGAACGCCTACGACAAGATCCTCGGCGCCGATGACCTCACCGGGGACGGCCTCGCCGACGTCGTCGCCCGCACCGGCGACGGCAAGCTCTACCTCCACCCGGGAACGGGCATCTCCACCTCACCGTTCAAGGTGCGCCTCTACATCGGCCCGGGCTGGCAGCAGTTCAAGAACCTCGCGGCGCCCGGCGACCTCAACGGCGACGGCCGCGCGGACCTGATCGCCACCAACTCCCGTGGTGAGGCGTTCCGTTACGACTCGAACGGCTACGGCGGCTTCAAGTCCCGCGTGAAGCTGGGCGACGGCTGGAACACGTACAGCGACCTGTACTAAACCCCGCAGCGGGCAGACACCCACCACCACGAAGAGCGCCCCGTCACCCGGCGACCTCACGCCACCTGGTGACGGGGCACTCCCGTCTCGGGACCCGAGGGCCGGGTTCACCCGGCGGGAGGTGGGGACGGGGCAGAGGGCGTACTCAGAGGGGGATGAGTAGGTGTGCGCTGCCGTTTTGGCTGTTCAGGGGTTTTGATCGACTGTATGCCGATCGAATCGCTTTGTCTGCGGCGCCGTGTTCGCCGCTCTGCCGTCCTGGTGTTCCCTCTGCTGGTGGTGGTGCTTGGGACCAGTGCCTGCGAGGTGGTTGAAGGCCAGATCCATGCGGAGGCGGACCTTCGGGTCAATGCCGTGCGGACCAAGCAGGCCGGGATGGACACGGTCGCGCGGCTGCGGCCCACCGCGCAACTGGCGGGCACCGGACCCGGCGCCACACCGGAGGAGGCAGCGCAAGAGGAGACCAGTAGCTGCCCCGACGACTTCGGCTTCGACAAGGGTGACGTGACGCGCAGTGAGCCTCGCTACCGCTGGACGCTGCACTATGCGACCCGCGCCGACTACCTCGCCGCTCTCGCGCACCTGCGCGCCGGCTGGAAAGCGGAGGGGCTGCCGGTCACGGAAGTACCCGCGTGGGACCGGCCCGGCAGGCTGGGCCTGCCCGGGATCAGCACGAAGGATCACGGCATCCAGCTTTCCCTCCAGCAGTCCTTGCAGGGCGAGGAGCCGACGGTGTCCGCGATCGGGGAGTGCATGCGCCACCACGAGCAGGGGCGAGCCCAAATTGGGACGGAGCCCGGCCGATCATGTCGCCCAGCTCGGAGCCGAACACCGGCACCACGGCTGGCCGGGTGGGTGAACGCGTTCAACACCGCCCCACCGAGCCGCGCTCTTTCTCGCGGCCACTGAGCAACCCGCCAACCGGTTAGGCAACTCTTGCGTAGGAACGCCCGACTGCCTCGACGTGCTGACCGCCGCCCCAACAGCAGCCCTGAGCCTCACGGGACCGCGTGCGGGGCCACCTGAACGCTCACCCGGACGCCCGGGCGGTTCTGCCGCGCGGGCATCTCTACGGAGCGACGATGAAGACCAGGCCGACGAAGCCCACGAAGAGACTCAGAAGGGCGATGACTCCTGCGAACCACCGCCAGCCCGTAGCGCTGACCCACCGGTCGGGTGGGTTGAGGTGCCCTTGCGCCTGCGCCCGCAGCGCGTAGTTGGCTTCCATCTTCCGCTCCAGCTGCACGGCGGCACCTCGCACGTCGAAGGCAACCCTCAGCCCGATCACGACGCCCGCCAACCCCATGAGCAGCAACACAACACCCAACGCCACGAAACCCCCCTCTCCACGCCGCCCCCACAGCGGACAGCCGGCGCTGCACGCTAGCAGGCGGCGGCGCGCAGCTGCCTGAGGGATCCAACACACACGATGGGGGCGGCCCCGGCTAGCGGGCCGCCCCCATCCGTATGCATCAGGCACCCCGGCCCCGCCCCCGCGGGCCAGGTGCGCCTGTGCGATCAGAGGATGTTGTAGGCGCCGAAGCCGTAGCCGATCTTGACGCGCTTGCTGAACGGGTCGGTGGCGTTCCCATTGCCGGAGTAGCGGTACAGGTCACCGCCGGTGGTTCGGGCCAGGAGGTCGCTGCGGCCGTCGCCGTCGAGGTCGCCGATGGACAGGATGCGGTCGTAGGCGTTCCAGCCGCCTCCGATCTTGGTGCGCTGCTGGAACGGAGCCTTGTAGTCGCCGGTGCCCCTGTACAGCCACAGCGTGCCCGAGCGGTCACGGGCGACGATGTCGGTCTTGCCGTCGCCCGTCAGGTCGGCTTGACCGGCGATCTCCGTGTACTGACCCCAGCCGCCGCCCACCTGGTAACGGGACGTCAGCGTGCCGTCGCCGTAGCCGAGGTAGAGCCACATCACGCCCGAGCGGTCCACCCCCAGGACGTCGGCCGCGCCGGCGCCGCCGAGATTGCCGGGCGAGAGAAACGTGCTGTAGATCTGCCAGCCCCGGCCGATCTCCTTCAGGTGACCCTCGCCCTCCGCCCACGAGTAGGTCAGCAGCCCGCTCTTGTCGAGGTACCACGCGGCGTCCCCGGCGCCGTCCTTGTCCCGGTCGAGGGGCGCGGTGGCAACGAAGGCGCTGAACGTGGACTCCGTGTTCCAGCGCGGCTGGAAACCACCCTTGCCGTCCTGACGGCCAACGTCCTCCGCATCTCACTCGATCCCGAAGCGCTGGAAGACCTGCGGCTGACCGACCACGAGATCGAAGCCGTCATCGAAGCACCGGCCGAAGACATCAGGGAGTTCCGTGTAGTCCTCGCCCAGGTACTTGGATACGGGCGCGCGGACGCAGTGCCCACCCGTATAGGCATGTGACCGGCCAGCCGGGTGTCTGCACCAGCGCCACCGAGCGGCCCGACAGGGGGGGAAGATATTTGAAGCCGCGGCGCCATCTGTGCGGAATCCCTACCGTCGGCAACCCGCCATGCGAACCGGCCGACCGCGCCATCGAGATGATCACCGGCTACGAAGAACGTGCCAGTCGTGGACGTGCTCAGTCGGATACGGATGAGCGTGGCTCTGGCGCGGGACCTCTCAGCGGGGTCACCGGGGCGGCAGTCCCGCTTGGGCACGCCAGTAGTCCGCGTCGTGAGGATCGGCCAGCCAGCCGGTCAGACGTTCAGTGCCGGCACGGAAGGTCTCGGGCAGCGAGGTGTCCTCGCCGACCGCGAGCCTGACGGCGTCGACGCCATGGGTGGCGTGATCGGTGTCGCACCAGCAGGCCACGTTCACCGCCGTGTCGACTGCGAGGCGGCCCAGGTCGGTCCACACCATGTGCAGCTGGAACTCCAGCTGGTCGCCCCCTTGGCGCGCTCGATGACGTCTAGTCCGAGGATGATCGGCGTCCCCAGCTGCGGGCCAGGGAAGGCGGCATGCTCCAGGGCCCACTCCCAATCCGCCGTGTCTCGACCGGCACGAGCCGCGTCGACCGTACAGGCCGCCTGATTCAAAAAGTCCACATCGGCAGGCGACTGTAGAGGGAAAAGCATGCTCAGGGGGACGTCTTCGAAGCTGCCTCGCATGAGTCGATCATCCCCCCTCCGGCTCACACGACGAGCCCTTCCCAGGCTTTGTGCGGGAATCCTCACAGAGCTGGCGGCCATCGAGGTCCACCTGGTCTACCTCCGCTCAGATCGCCGGAGCTGAACCGCATCGAACGGATCTGGTGCTCGGTGAAGTACCAGGACATGCCCGTCCGCGCCCACACCACCACCCAGGAACGAGGCGCCGCCGTCGACCGCGCGCTCACGCGGGGCGCGGCCGCGGTGGCACCGCCGCACCCTCATACGAGATCGTTCAGCTGTATGCGATGCGCTCGACCTCGATGAGCTGGGCTGCGCCGATGCGGCCGTCCTCCAGGGAGAGGAGCCAGGGCAGCAGCGCGGGTGTGGCGTGCAGTTCGTCGTAGAAGCCGAGGTGGAGGTCGGCGAGTTCGCCCTCGATGAGCCAGCGGTCGAGCGCGTCGCCGAGGTGCAGATCGGAGGCCTCGGTGCGGGTCTCGGCCCACACGGCCAGCCAGGGAGCTGGCGTACCCGTGGTGACCGCGAGTGTTTCCAGGATGTCGGCGATGTGTCCGGTGCTCGGGTGGGTGTGCAGAGCTGAGCGCCACCAGGCGTGCAAGACCTGTTGAAGGGCTGTCCGCTCCGGCGTGGGCCAGTTCCGCCAGTTGGCGGCGAGCAGGCGGGAGGCAACCAGGGCGTGGTCAAGCTGGTCCGCGGTGAGGAGACGGACGATCCGGGGCGTCAGCCGGCGGTACAGGCCGGGGAAGTCGTCCCAGTGGTCGGGCGTTTTATGCGCGACGGAGTAGAGCAGGTCTTCGGACACCTGGTGCACGGGACCGGCCAGGGCTTCAAGATTGGCTGCGGTGTAGCAGTGGGTGCAGCCGTCCACGGGAACGAACGGCTCGGCACGGGGTGCGAAGGCAGCGTCCAGGGCATCGAGGGCGTCCTGGAACTGCTGGTGGGGGTCGGTCATGAGGTGCCTTGCAGGACTCCGTCCGGACCTGCCGGAGAAGAGAGCGACGCTATCACGGGCTTAGCTCACCGTCTCAGGGCTGCCCACCCAAGCCGCCACCACGATCGATGAGAGGCCGTTCCGGCCGGAGAACGCGGTCCGCTCCAACCCGGTGTCCTCGAACGTACCCTTGCGGTATGGACGATGCCGCAGAGCAACGCAATGGTCTGGCTTCTCGGTTGGACAGCGCCCGCCCTGCGCAGGCACGGGCCGCCGCTTGGGACGTCCTGGACCTTGCGGAGCGGCTCGCGGATGCCGTGACCTGGCTCCCGCACGCCGATCCTGTGGCGGCGATGGCTGCGGCTCAGTCATGCGGCGACGTCCGCCGATCCCTGACAGCACCGACCCAGGGAAGCCCGGCCGACATCCCCGACGATCTCGGTGCTGGCGTGGTCGAGTGCGCGGAACTGCTTGGCCGTCTGGCATCCCTGCTGGACGCGCCGGGCGGCGAGCATCTCCAGCCCGACCCCCAGGCACGGCAGGCGGCTGCGGCTCATGTCCGCGCATCCCACCAGGCCTTAACGAACGCCTTGAGGCTGTCATGACCGTCGAACTGGGCCACCTCTTCGACCAGGCAGTCCGCCATATCGCGGCGGCCAGGACAGTGGCCGCCGACAGCACCTACGCCCCGGCACTCCTTCAGGGCGCGGTCGCGATCCTGTCCGAACTGGACTCCGCCACCAGAGACTTCGGCTGGAGTGGCGATGACACCGAGCACACCGTCATGGCCGCGGCGACGAACGACCTGCGCACCCATTTCCTCGCCGCCGCGCACCGCATGACCACCGCCCACAGCCTCGCCACTGGCCCGCCGCGGCTTACGCCTCTTGACGACACGCGCACCCTTGTGGCCGCGGCACGTGACCTCCTGAACACCCACCGCGGCCCGGACGGCGAACCCCTGACCCACTACGCGCTGCTGCTGGCCCAGGCCG
The DNA here is from genome assembly GCF_042737755.1 of Streptomyces sp. NPDC059994. Taxonomy (NCBI): domain Bacteria; kingdom Bacillati; phylum Actinomycetota; class Actinomycetes; order Kitasatosporales; family Streptomycetaceae; genus Streptomyces; species Streptomyces sp. NPDC059994. Next base: position 34,226 of record NZ_JBHWUR010000069.1, on the reverse strand, counting down.
GCCACCAGCACTACCTCGCACTGCGAATGACCGACGTGACCTGGCACTTGGGGCGCCTGACCGCCGACCTTGCCGACGCCGCCGTATCCTCCGTGCTGCGCGACGAGCTGACGGCGGCACGCGCCCACCTCGACCAGGCCACCGTGCTCGGGCGCCATACCCACGCCCCCGCCGCTCGCCACGCCATAGCCTCACTGCCCCCGGCCCCTCCTCCCGGCCCTCTCCCATCCAGCGAACCCGGCGCCACTACCCTCAAGCAACTGTCCACCGGCAGCGAGTACCTGTTGCGGACAGCCTTCGAGAGCGCGCACGGGCGCCCCGTACCGCCACACCTCAGCGGCACCGACCTGACGCGCCTGGCCCGCTCGCTCTCCCTGATGCGGCTGCTGTCCGCCCAACTCGTGCGCCACACCCACGCCGACCCCACATCCCGCAACGCCGCGAGCGCAGAGGCGGTCACCGCACTGTTGGAGGCGGCCCGGCACTGGCACAGTGCCGCAGCGTCCTGGCACCACATCGTGGACCTCAACGACCCCACCGACCACCCTCAACTGCCGCCCTACGACCTGGCCACCGTCCGACGCCACCAAGCCGTCCCCATGCCCCGCCCGGACAGCCCCCACCCCGCCTGCGCCCTCGCCCAGACCCTGGCCGTGCGCACGGGACGCCTGCTCTACGGCCCGGCCTGGCAGCCCACCCACGGCACCCGCGGCCACCCCACCCGCCCGCCCGCCGTGATCTGGGAGGAGACCGGCGGCCCCGGCCCACTCTGGGAAGCCCTCTACCAGGCCGCGACTGCCGGCCGCCACCTCGCCGCAGCGATCCCGGTCCTGATAGAACGGCGCACCGGCCATCTGGTCACCGACAGCATCGACCACCGCTCCCAGGCCATCCCGCCCCACGTCCGCTTCTACCCCGCCCACCACCGCCAGATCGCACACCTCGTCAACGAACACAGCACTTGCCGACAAAACGACGACGCGCTCCGCAGCGCCCTGGCCCGCCTCGCCGACACCGCCGACCACCCCATCTCGCGCGTAGACCTCGACAACGCCGTGGTCCGCCTCTTTCCAGCACCCGCCGCCTCGCTCTCTCCCAGGCAGGTGGCACAGCTGCAGCGCATCAGCGAGGCCAGCGAACAGCGCAGAACACACTTCACCGAAGCTGTCCAGCGACTGCGCCCAGCCGCGCGACCGAATCCGGTGCAACCACACAGTCCGGAACCGCGCGTGGGCGGTCCGACGCCGTAACGGCTCGCAGGTGCGACCACCATCCTCCCGCCGCCCCCGCCCGTACGAGCAGCAGGCTCTACGACGCGGGCTGGGGAGGGGGTCTTTGCGTGGCTGACCTGTTGTGGGGTTTTCCGGGGCAGGCGGCTATGCATGGTGCCAGGATGAACAGATGGCTGGAGGAGACGGTGAGAGGGGCGGCGCCGATGATCCGGTGCCCGACATCCTGCAGGCGTGGTCGGGAGCCGACCCGAACGGCGACGGCTGGGAGGCCCTCGTGTACACCGATGCGGAACTCCACGGTCCGCCAGATCCCCTTGAAGTCGGCCCGTTCCAGATGTTCCTGACCTACTCCGACCTGACACACCCGTCGCCGACCGCCTCCACGCGCCTGCTGCTACGCGCCCGCTACACCCTCACACCGCCCAGGCCTGCCCCTGACCTTGACCAGATGAAAGCCAACGCCCGATGGTGGCTCAACGTGCAGCTGGACCAGCAGGCAGCCTGCCTGCTGAGCCTGGCCCTGGGCGTGCGGATGAGATCGGGCGGCCGCACCCGCCGCTTCAGCCCAAACGCTGACCCTGCCGGCGTCCCCGAACTGCTCCCGCACCGCGCGCCCACCCTCGCACTCTTCCAGCCCGTCCACAGTGCCTGGCCCGCCCTCGCCCACGCTGCCGTGGACATCCGCGACGCCGAAACCGACCTGAAGCTTCTGCCAGCGATGTCTGCCGAGGACGCCAGAGTTCTCCTGCGCGCGGCCCGCCACTTCGCCACAGCGCTCTGGATCGCCGACGACGACCCCGAACAGGCATGGCTCCAGCTCGTCACCGCGGCGGAAGTCGCCGCCACCCACTACCAGCGTGAAGAACAAGACGCCGTCGACCTGTTCCGACGCAGCGCACCGGGCAAGGTGGCCACCGCGCTCATCGAAGCCAGTACAGCCCCCGACCTCCTGGCCCCCATTGCCGGCGCCTTTCACAGCCACCTGCGTGCCACCAGCCGCTTCCAGCGCTTCTTCGCGGACTTTGCCCCACCCCCGCCGGCACCACGCCCACTCACCGAAGCGGCCCGACTGGACTGGAGCACCAAAGCACTCAAGAACGCCCTGGGCCGCGTGTACGAGTTGCGCTCACGTCTGCTCCACGACGGCCAACCGTTTCCATACACGCTCTTGCAGCCCCCCGAACGCGACCAGGACATCCCGGCCGAACGGCCCTTTCGGTACCGCGATGGCTACGGCGTCGGCCCCATCGCCTGGCCCCTCGACGAACTCCCCATGTACCTGCCCACATTCGCCCACATCGTCCACATGTCCCTCCTGCGCTGGTGGCGGTCCCTGCCGCCCGGCCCAGAACAGAGAGCGGGCAGCGCAGCACCAGGGCCGGAACTCCGATGAGACTGCGCCAGGCTCGCCGACCGCAGCAATGAGACCGTTCGGCTCACGAACCCTTGCGCCGTTGCCACAGGGCCGGGCAGAACCTCACGGGAAACACCGAGTGTCTCCGTCCCCTTGGCCCGCACGGGCTGTGACGACGGACCAGGCCAGGCAGACGCCTGAGACGCCTCCATGGACGTCGTCAGCCGAAGGTGCCATCGTCACGGGCGGAGAATCCCTCGCAGCCATCGTGCTCGAAACGCACCCGCCCGTCGAACAGCGAGTCGGCACGGATGCACGCTCCCCAGTCCAGGCCCAGCTCTCCACTCAGCGCGATCCAGAACCGGCATCCGCCACACTGCTCGTCAAACCATTCGTCCCGATAACCGGGCTCGCCAGTGCAGCGATTCAAAAGCCGCAACCAGCGCCCATGAACCTCGTCGCCGCCCCCGCCATTGCCGTCCCCCTGATGCCTGCCCGACGCCATCCGCTCCCCACCCTCTTCGCCGAATTCGGCGCACCAGTCTGCACGGAATCGGCGCTACCCGCCGGCTGATTCCTGCGAGCCACAGGCCAATGAGCTGAATCCCACCTGCTTGCCGCGAGCGTGGTGCTCGACAGTTCATGCACCTTCGGTGTCGATCCTCTCCGCGTCCTGGAGCAGGTACTCGGGCAGTTTTGAACTGGCCGCCAACACTTCGATGCCGATGAGGCGGCCCTGCTCGTCGAAGTCGAGGTTGATCATGGCGTCAGCGTTCACCGGATCGCAGGGATACATGCGGGCGGACTCCACGCGGGCCTGCGGTTCGGTGAGGTAGACGTACGCTGCGTCCACGGTCTTGTCGTAGGTGACTCTGACGTCAGCCACGGTGAGTGCGCTCCCTTGCTGCCGTTGATGGTGGCGCTGGCCTTGTCCATGCCTCCGGCCGCAGCGACTATGGGCTGCCGAGGGGAGGTGCAAGACCAGCACGGCCTTGACGATGTCGGTGAGGCGGGCGGTGCTGCAATGGAGTTGGGTGTAGCTCTCCTGGAGGGAAGGGCTGAGCTCGGAGACGCTGTTTGGGGTCATGGTGGCGTGGTTGGGTCTCTAGCGTGTGGGCGGAGGAGGCGACGCTGATGGGGTCATTGATCGAGGAGCTGGACTTGCGCGGGAGGCTGCGGCCCAGGCATCGAGACAACCGAGGCAGCCGCAACACCCACGCCATCCGCATCTGGGTGCAGCCGTCGCATGCTTCCGCCGCGCACCCGACGGCCTTGGTCGAGAGGCGAACTGCTCTCGTCCTTACGTGAGATGGTTGTGTCCGTGATCGAGATATGGGGCTTCGGGGAGGGGGGCCCTCCCGCTGACAGCGGACGGGGCTGTCCACGAGCTCGGCCGGAGGATCGCCGGTGGACACCTTCAATCGTGGCTGATCAGCTCAAGGGGGCGATGCCTTGCGGTCGCAACGAACACCGAGCGAGCGATGGTGATGTTGCTCGACGACGAAGACGGCCCTGGTGAACATGCTGTGGCACTTGGAGCCGAAGGTGCCAGCAACGGCTTCATCTTGGAGAACGGGCAGAACGACGAGTACCCCCACACCGGCACAGTGACTCTTGGCGAAGCGTTCCGGATCGTCCGACACGTCCTCATCCACGGCGCCCTGCCCCCTGACACGGTGTGGAACGCCGACCGCTGAGTCGTCACGGCGGGTCGTCCGGCCCCGGTGAGCGGCGGCCAAACTCCGGGAACACCGCCTCCACGGGCACCGCGGCCTGTCCGGCGTGGTCCTCGTCATGCGAAGACCGTACGCGGCTGGGGAAACGACCCGCGAACGGATTCCCGCAAGCCCGGATGCCATCTCACAGAGCGTCCCGTTCGAAGCCGGCTGCATACTTTCTGGCATGCCCTCGCTTCTGGATGTTGTGCAGTCTCTCGATGATCAGCCCGCTGAAGCAACGATCTTCGCAGCCAGACCCTGGAGTGCCACCTCGGACGCTGCCGTGGAAGTGCCTGACCAGCCGCCGCACGGCCTCGCCTACCTGCTCGAAGTCGACCTGGCCTAGGAGGTCCTCGAAGTGTGGTCATCCTGGCGTCATGGGGCCGAGCCGAATGCCCTACAGAAGTGCTAGGCAGTCATCCACTACGCCGAGCACGACTCATACCTCGACGCGCACCTATGACCACCGCCATCAACTCTGCAGGTGTCTCAGAGGTTCAGTAGCAAGGACTCGAGGCGTCGCGGACATCACGCGCAACGTAGACCGGGCCCGGGATGGGAGCCAGGCAGCGGCGATCACTTGAACGGGAGGGCGATGAGTGCCTTTTGGCGGTAGTCCTGGTCGCGGTCGGCGAGTTCGGGTACCGGGCCGCTGGACAGGTACAGCGTGCCCTGGTTGAGCAGCGCGAGGGGGGCGGTGCCGATGCGGGGGCCCTGGGGGTCGGCGGGATACTTGTGGACCACGGCCTGCTGGCCGGTGGCCGGGTCGAATCTGATCAAGGTGGCGGGGTCGTAGACGTTGCCGGAGGAGTAGGCGAGCACATCGGGGGTGTCGGAGGCGACGATGGTGGACGCCTTGACCAGGCCGGTGGACTGCTGTTCCCACAGGCGCTTGCCCGTCGACAGCGACCAGGCGACGATCTTGTTGTTGCCGTCGGCGTGTTTGGTCATCGGGGTGGCCACCATGTAGAGGGTGCCGCCCTTGACCTGCGCGCCGGGGGAGGGGGTGCTGCCGTCGTCGGCGGACAGGCGGGGCCGCTCTTCGTCGCCGGGCGCAAGGGTGGCGCGGACCGTGCCGCCGGCGTCGAGGACCGTCATGCGCAGACGCAGATCACCCCCGCCGACGCTCACGACCACCGGGTCGGTCGCCACCACGCTGCTGTTCTCGCGGCCGAGGGCGTTGCCGAGGCGGTAGGTCCAGAGGGCCTTGCCGCTGGCCGGGTCGACCGCGGCGACGTCGTAGGGGGCGAAGAGGTCGGTGCTGGTGTGGCACTTCTGTATCCTCACCAGCTGCTTGCCGCCGGTGTACTTGGCGCCGGCGCACGGCTGGCCTCCGTAGAGGGCGGGCGTGTCCGTCCATAGGGGCGTGCCGTCGCTCACCCGGAACGCGGTGGTCTTCTTGCGTTTGGCGCTGATGACGACGGTGTCCGCGGTGCGGGCGATGCGGGTGTGCTCGCTCGCGAGATTGTCGCGGTCCTCGGCGAGCTGGCGCTGCCACAGGAGGGTGCCCGAGGCGAGGTCGACAGCGAAGGCGAGGCTGCAGTCGGGGCCGTTCCCCGCGGCCAGCACCACGATGTGCCCGCCGGCGTTGGTGGATGCCTGGCAGATGACGTTGTTACTGCCAGGGGTCGCCACCCCCCACAGCCGTCGCCCATCGCGCCGGTCCAGGCCCGCCACCCCGTCAGGGAGAGCCTTGACGACCGTCTTGTCAGTGAACCACACACCCCGGACCAGGCCGTTGAAGGAACGGCCGGACTGGGTGTAAGGAAGCGACCAGGCATTGGCCGCCCTGGCCGCACCCGTGGGCTTCCCGTCGGCCGCCTGCTTGCCGTCGCTGTCCGGGCGCAGCAGCCAGACGCCGCCCGCGGCGGCCGCGGCCAGGACCAGCCCGGTGGCGACGAGCAGCGCGATCAGCCTGCCGCGCACCCCCGGCCCTTGGGGCGGCTGCTGGGGCGGTATCGGCTCGATGACGTAGGGAGGGTGGGAGGGCGGGGGAGGCGGCTGGTGGCTGGTCACGTGAGGATGCTCCTGACGTAGTCGGCCCAGGCGGCCGTGAATGCGGTGACGTCCATGCCGGTGGTGTCCTTGATCTGCTGGTGAAGGCCGTCGGGCTTGGCGTACTGGGCGGCGACGAACGCGAGAGCCTTGTTCTGCCCGTAGCGCTGCGCCATGAAGGCGACGGCCAGGCGCCCCAGTTCATAACGAGCGGCCTGCCGGGTGGCGTCGCCGCCGTAGAAGGTCATCTGGTCGGGGAGCTTGCCGTCGAAGCCGCTGCGCTTGAGGGCGCCAAGCCCGCCGCGGTCATCGAGTCCGCCGCCCGTCAGATACTCGGCCACGCCCTCGACGACCCAGGCCTGGGTGTCGGCCACCGAGATCACCGCGATCCGACCGGTCAGCGGCATGAGCATGGCGTGCGTCATCTCGTGCGCGCCGACGCGGACGGCCGGGTCCTTCACCAGGAGCCGGGCGCCGCCGAAGGGATGGTCAAGGGCGTGGGGGCGCTGCATGCCGATGGCGATACCGGCCTCGCCGCCCGCGCGGCCGCCCTGCCCGTAGAGGGTGGCGAACTTCGTGGCGTCGGGCTCCAGGGTGAGAGCGAACCCCGGCGCGATGGCCTGCCCCTGTCCCGGGGGCCCGTTGCTGCGCCAGGTGTTCAGCAGGTGCTGGGCGGCCTGTTCCAGCCGCGGGGCAGCGGCGCGGGCGGCACCGTCCTGCTCGGCGCTGTTCATCAGCACCACGTGCGCGGTGCGGGTGACCCGCAGATCGGGGTAGAGGTCCCAGGGGGCCGGGTAGGCGACGAACTGGTCGGCGTCATCGGGGCGGAGTTTGGGGTAGGGCATGCCGGCGACCGCCGTGACCGCGGGGGGTTCCTGGGCGGTCTTCTTCTCGACCGTCCACCGGTAGCCCTCTTGGACCGGGGCCGCGTCCACGCCGTCGATCTGGTGAACGAAGACGACATCGACCTCGGCTTTCACACCGCCGCCGAAGCTGTTCTCCAGCCGCCCGCTGGTGCGCTGGATCTCGAACCCCGTCTCTCTGAACGGCACCTTCTGCAAGTTGGCGTAGGTGCGGCGCTGCCCGTCCTTCACCGCGGGGCTGAACGGCGCCAGGAAGGCGGAGGCGTCCTTCGCGCGCAAGGCCGCGGCGTGGTCGGCGACGAGTCGGGCAAGGTCCGCCTTGGTCAGCGACACCCGTCCGGTGTCCGGCGGCGCACTTGGGCCCGCCGTAGAGCTGTCATCGCGTTGCACCGCGATGATGGCGACGGCTATCAGTGCGAGGACCGCGACGCTCGCGACCACCCGTACGGCGATCCTCAGCCGACTCGCCGCAGCGCTGTGGGGCATGTCCTCTTCCACTGCTCCGTGTCCCTCTTCCTGTCGCTCCTGGCGCGGCATGCCTGTCCTCGTCCCTGTCTTCGGTGTCCGCCGGTGTCCCGGGGTGCGCAGGCAGCGAGTCCTTGGTGGGGGGACGCGCTCCGATGCCTGCGGGCGCGTCCGCATAGGTGGTCGGGCACGCGTCATGGGCAGGCCACCAGAGGCGAGAGGCGAGTGGGCTCTCATGGTGAGGACCCTGCGGCCGGTACGCCCGGGGGGCCTGCGGCGAGGATGTCGGCGCGGAATTTCGCGTCGGTGCCCCAGCGTTCGCGGCTGCGCGGCTGGTGGTATCCGTTGGTGCACTCGCCGAGCCAGAACCGGGAGATGCGTTCCAGGGCGCGGGCGAACGCGTCGTGCCACAGATAGACCGAGGCGCCGGAGTCGTCCTTGATGTCGAAGGCCGAGCGGTGCGAGGTCCACAGCGCGCTGAGTTCTTCGACGACTCCGCCGTGTTTCCACCAGCATGCGCGGGGGAGCTGGTCGGCGGTGAGTTCGAAGCGGTCGGCCAGGTCGATGACCCAGGTGGTGAACTCGACCCACAGGTCTGCGGATTCGGCGGCTTCGAGCTGGCGCCAGATGATGGGCGCGCCCGGGATGCGAGGGCTGCCGGGGTCGTCGCCACCGCCGCCGCCGGGCTGCTGGCTTTCGATGCGGATGAGACGGTTGTGGTGGTCATCGAGCTCCTCGTTGATCTTCTGCAGGGCTTTGAAGAGGGGATCGAGGGGGTCAGGCACCGTTGGCCTCCCGCAGGGCTTCCCGGGTGGCGGCGGCGATCTCCTGGGCGCGGGCGCCCTCGTGGATGCGGGTGAATTTGACCCGGGTGACGGGGGTGCGCCGGTGGATGACGAGCCCTTCGCGCTCCGCGAGCATGCGGATGTCGGCCGGTTCCAAGACGGCGCGGCGCCGGGTGGAGACCGATACCGAGTAGCGTTCGCCGTCGTCGGAGACGCTCTCGGTGTCTTCTTCGAATTCCCCGGCGAGAGCCGAGTACGTTTTGAGTTCCTGCTCGTCGCTGATACCGCCGAGGATGATTTTCACGGTGGCGGCCGCGCACATCTTGCGGACCCCGATCTCGCCCCAGCGTTCCTGGGCCTGGGCCAGGTTTTGCAAGACCGCGCACATGAAGATGTTCTGGCTGCCGGAGACGGACATCAGGGAGGGGATCTGGGGGAGGGGCGCCACGTTGGCGATCTCGTCCCCGAGGATGCCCAGCGGCGGGTCGAGGCGGCCGTTGGGCATGCGGGCGGCCAGGCGTTTGCCGGTGTCGAGGATCGCCCGGGAGAACGCGGCCATGATCGGCGCGAGGGCCGATCCCTCCTCCTCTTCGCCGATCAGGAACACGGTCCCGCCCTTGGTGATCCATTCCTCGATGCTGAAGTTGGCGTCGTCGCCGGCGGAACCCCCGAAGATCTTCGCGACGTTGGCGTCGTACATGGCGAGGAAGGACTGCTCGGCGGTGCGCCAGGAGGCGCTGCGTTCCTCGGGTGCGGCCGAGTGCTGGGCGGACAGGGCCCGCGAGAGTTCGTGGCGTCCGTGTCTGGCGAGGATGGTGACGGCCTCACGCTCGCTGGGGGAGGTGGCCCAGCGCATGATGTCGAGTGCGGGACGCTGGTCGAGTGCCGCGGCGTGCAGCCAGCAGGTGATCAGCATTTGGGCGTTCAAGACGAAGTACCCGCCGTTCTTCGTCCCCTCCTCGCTCTTGGTGGTGCTGGCCAGGGTCTCCGCCCGTTTGCGCGCGATGGTGAAGTCCTCGCACCCGTCACACAACGACCACTGCACCTGGGTGGGCCAGCCCGACAGCCCGGTCGGGTCCAGGGCCAGCACCGGACCGAGGGCCTTTCGGGCCTTGGCCGATGCATACAACACGTCGACCTTCGATGAGGTGGCCAGGACGGGGCCGGGAAAGTCCAGAATCCACGGGATGATCAGCTGGCTCGTCTTTCCTTCGCGGGGCGGGGCGATGAGCAGGACGGTCTCCTCGAAGGGGACATACAGCTCCACGCCACTGGGAACGGCGGTCCCGGCGAACACCGCGACATCACGCACCGTGGGACCGGTGAGGTCCTTCTGCTCGGGGGCGCTCTTGCTGAGCTGAACCGGCCCGGCGGCGCCCAGGGCGGCCGGTGGGGCGAGGCTGGGCCGCAGGACGGGCAGGCGCGAGAGGGCCTTGGCTTCCCCCATGGCTTCCTGGAGCTGGCGTGCGGTGGCCAGCCCGTCGCTGCCTTCATCACGCCACCGCGTCCAGCGGGACCACCCGCTGCGCGCCGCCCACGCCCAGGTGACGGCCTGCACCGCGATGAGACCGTAGAAGGGAATCGGGCCGCCCACACCCGAGTTGCCGCCGAACGCGGCCGCAGGATCGCCGGGGTGCGCGAGCAAGCGGGTGAAGGCGACCGAAGTCTGGGTCCAGGTCACCGGGGCGAAAGCCCCATGCGCCAGCAGCCCCGAGACGACGGCGGCCAGCCACACCCAGAGCATGAAGGCCATGAACGCGGCCAGCAGAGCCACCCACCAGGCATCCCGGTACAGGTGCAGGCCTCTGGCCGAGTGCGGCGAGACTACCTTCGCCATGAGTACTCCCCGAACTGCGCAGCCGGGGCCGGGTATTGCAGGCCCGGCCGCGCGCCGGGCGCCGCCGTCGGATGCAGGGGCACCGGCAGGCGGCGGGCGTCACGCTCGGGCGGCGCAGGGGGGTGAGCCGCTGGCCGGGCAGGGTGTGTGGCGGTGTGGAGGGCCCGCTGCGGCAGGGACTGCGCGCGCGGTGATCTCTGCCGGTAATGGACATCGTCGTGCCGGGCGACCTCACCGGCGCCGGACGCCCCGGTCATCGGCTGCCACCTGCTGGGGCCGGAGGGGCGCTGACGGCTGGCCGTGCGGGCCACGGCTGCGTACCAGAGGCGGGCCTGCCCCGTCGGCTGGTGCCGGTGGGCGGGCCCGTTTCGTTGCTCATCGCGGACTGGCCGTCGGGCGGCCGTGGGGCTCAGATCATGTTCTTGTAGATGTTCCAGCCGCTGCCGACCTTCACCCGGGCGGTGAAGGTCGCGGTGCCGGCGTTGCCCGTTGAGGTGTACAGGTACAGGTCACCGTTCGGGAGGCGGCCGAGGACATCGCCCTTGCTGTCGCCGTCGATGTCACCCGGCACGACCAGCATGTCTTACACGTTCCAGCCGGTGGCGACCTGCTCGCGGCTTCGGCCACCTGGTGTCCGGCGGGCGCCGTCTGGCGGGCGATCTGGGCCCCGTAGCTGCCGACCCTTCCCCAACACCCACGCCGGCAGGTTCTGAGGCTGGCCAGTGAGGAGAGGTAGAAGGCCCGTAGGAGTCCGCGGTGGAAACGATCAGGGTCCGCCGCCATCTGGAGGACGTGCCGAGCGAGGGCGAGACCAAGGACGTACTCGACCGGCTCGGGCTCGAACCGTGGGACATCACACGCACCCAGGAGGCCGTCGCCAAGGAGCTCGGGCACAAGAAGTGGGCACGGGACGCCGGTTCGCGTGAGCGGTGGATCAAGGCTCTCGCCGGGCACCCGAAACTGATCCAGCGGCCGGTCATCACGGCGGACGACAGCACAGCGGTGGTGGCGCGCACCGACGAGGCCGTGCGCGACGCACTGTCCCGGTGATCAGGCCTAACTCGCATGTGACCTAAGTTACTTCGGTTACTCCAGAAACCGCTGAGTAACCTTGTTCGGCATCTCGTACATAGCGGCGTACGCTCCCCCACCTCTCAGGAGGCGCGCATGTCGCGTAGGAGAACTGTCAGTACGAAGAAGAAGCTGGCGCTGCTGGTCAGCGCGGCGGCGGTGGCCGGCGGCGGAGCCTTCGTCATGGCGACCACCTCGAACGCCGCGCAGAGTCCCCGGACCCTGTCGGCCGCGGATTCGGCCATCTGCCAGGGGCTCGCCACGGCCCTCGGCAACAACCAGAAGTTCATCGACGGTCAACGGGCGGCGCCCGACACCCAGTCGGCGGCGCGGATCGCCAACCGCGAGGCGGTCATCGCGCAGATCAAGGTGCAGCAGAAGGCGTCCGGATGTGTTGTCGGGGAGTCGGCTCAGGACTCCCGGGCGAAGCAGCCGGCGCAGAGCGGGCAGCAGGCCGGCGGCGCCGCCCAGCAGACCGCTACCGCTCAGCCTTCGCCGACCGCCACCGCGGGCAACGGCGGCGCCGGCGCTGCGGCCTCCGGGCAGCAGGTGTGCAACGGCTCCACCGTCACGCTCTCGGGCGAGGGTGGCGCACCGGCCGCGTCCAGCAACCAGTTCCCGGCGGGTACGAAGCTGAAGGTCACCAACCTGGACAACAACAAGTCCACGACGGTGCAGGTCACTTCGGTTTCCGGCAGCTGCGCGCTGCTGAACAACGCGGCCTTCGAACAGGTACGGGAGCCCGGCAAGTTCCTGATCCGCCGGGCGCTGATCGAGAAGGTGGGGTGAGGCTCAGCCGCTGAGGAAATCGGTGAGGTGGCACCCCGGTTCGGCGGGTGCGGCGTGCGGCAGAGCATGGTGGGAGACGTCCGGCAGGATGTCGATCTCGACGGCGCGCGGCTGCAGCTCCCTCGCCCAGGTCGCCACCTTGTACGTGTCAGGGGTCCTGCTGTTCTCGGCTCGGCGAAGGGCCAGGAACAGCAGGACCCGCGCGTCGAGAATGCGCCACTCCGGAACCGGCCCGGTGACCGGCCGCACCGGCAGAAACCCGGCTGCCGCCGCCTCAAGGCGCAGCAACGCGGGGTTGAGGGGGACTCCCTCGGTCCCCCCACCTGAATGTCGTTTACAAAGAGGGCTGCAGCCCGGCGCCGGGATCGGGATGCTGGTCGAGTTCGTCGTCAGTGAGGAGTCGGAGCACGGCCTCGGTGTCGTCGGCCGGGGCAAGGGCAGCCGTGGCCGTTTTCATGCAGCGTGCCCCGCTGTCCCGCATCGGCCAGATCCATATCTACAACAACTACTACGACGTCACGGTCCTCAACGGGTACACGCCGCAGTACAGCATCAACTCCCGCGCCAAGGCTCAGGTCGTCGCGGAGAACAACTACTGGAAGCTGCCGTCCGGCGCGAAGACCGCCAAGGTCCTCAGCGGTGACCGCACCGGCGCGGTCAAGGGCTCCGGCAACCTCGTCAACGGCACGGTGACCGACCTCGTCGCCGCCTACAACGCCGCCTCGTCCAAGGACCTGAAGACCACGGTCAACTGGACCCCGACCCTCACAACGGGCCTGGAGACCTCGGCGGCCAACCTGCCGGCGTCGCTGGCGACGACGGCGGGTGCGGGCGTGCTCAAGTAGCAACCGAGACACGCGAGGGCCGGGAGACCACGAGCCCCCGGCCTTCGCGTATTAGTGCCGCGCGGTCCACCGCGCCACGGACTGTGAGGGGCCCGGGATGCGTTCCCGGGCGCGTCGGCGGCGACTGGGCTATGAACGCCCACAGTTACCGGAAACTGCGGCCCTCCCACGCGTGGGTCTGGAAGAGCTCCGGATAACCGTGGTGCGCCCCACGTGGGAAGGGTCCGCGCCGGGCGGCATGCGGATCGTGACGCTCCGGCGTGCCCAGTACTGCAACCGGATCTGCGTGACGGATGTGGGTTCCATGCCAGCATCGCGCATCGCTTGGGCACGTCGGAGCCCTGCGATCGGCGGCTGGACTACCTGGCCGGGCTGCTGGCTCCTTTGGAGCGGAAGAACGGCTGAACGCTGGCCGAGCAGGTCGGGCAGCTCCGTCCGGACGGGGTCCAGCGCCTGCTGGTCGGTGTAGCCGCTCACGTGCGGCTCGGGGAACTCGGCGCCACGTCACCACCCGAGCCCTGGCTGGAGGCCCCGTCCCGTGAGCTGTCTGGCGAGTCCCCTTGTTCGGAGCCACCCGAGGCTCCGTGGCAGCCCTGGACGCGGGCCCTGGCGACCTCCGGTTTGGCCCTCCCGGGTACCGCGCCGACGCGCTCCCGTCGGGCGGCGAGCAGTGCGCGGCGGGTCGCCTGCCGGCGCCGCCTACGGTCGCAGCTGGGCCGCGAGTGTCTCGGCGACCTTCCTGAGCGACTCGCCGGCCAGGGCCGGGTCCGCCTTGGTGACGGGCCATCCCTGGGAGACCACGAGCGCCAGGTCGCCCTTGCCCGCCATCGCCACCCGTGCGACGGCGACCGTGCCCCGGCCCGGGGTGACCCTGGTCTGGCCGATTCCGGGCTTGTCCTTGGAGAACGCCATCACCTCGTCGGAGCGGAGGGCGCCGAGGCGGGCGATCTGCGGCAGCGCCAGGTTCACCGCCACCCCGCCCATGGACGTGGCCACGAGGTCGATCTCCAGCGGGGCTTGCGAAGCCGTGAAGTTGCAGACGACGGACGCGTGCGGCGGGACGGCGGGGTTGGAGGGGAGCCCAAACGGCGGCGTGGGCTTCCCGCTGGGCCAGGCCTCAGCCGGGCGGCCCGGGTCGACGGTCCCCTGAGCCGCGGGGTGGCCGCCGGACGCCGCCGGGGTGACGGTCCGTCCGGCACCGGCCCCCTTCAGCGCCGCCGCCGGGTCGAGGCCGAACGGGCAGGCCGACGTACCCGTCAGCTGCTTCGCCGTCGAGGCGACCCGGCCGTAGGACAGCCTCTCACCGCCCGAGGCCGCCCCGCCGGAACTCCCGGACGAGGAACAGGCGCTCCCGGCAAGGGCGATCCCGGCCGCGCCGGCCAGGGCGAGGATGCGGCGGTGCCTGGCTGCCGTGCGATCAGCTGTCATCCGGTCAGCCTAACCCTCCAACCGCATCTGCGTGACGGATGTGGTACAGGGCCCGTAGGTGTATCTGTGTACCGATGGGCTGACGGTTGAGTAAGTCCAGTCGTGGTGCGAGGGGATAGCCAAGGTCCCATGCCCGCATCGCGCATCGTTGTGGCAGGGCGGAGCCCCACGATCGGGCGCTGGACTACCTGGGGCTGCTGGTGCCCGTGTCCTGGACCGATGAACGGGAATTCTGCCGAACCGCCGGCATCGGGGCCGAGATGCCGTTCGCGACGAAGAACGAGCACTTCAAAAGTAGCAATCCAGCCCGCGTAGGAGAACGGCTTCGGACATTGGGTCCTCACACGCCGCTCCGTCAGCGACCCGAGCAAGATCGCCCACTAAGAACCCCTAACGGAAAGCCCTCGTGCCGCCTTCCGTTTCCTGGTGGCTCGGTCCGGCCGCGTATGCCAGCGGAGGCGCGATTGCTTGCGCATCCGCCCCTTCGCCTACCCACAGGGCGATGAACAGCGCGGCGGTTGCTTCCAGGAGTCCTGCCCGTTCGAGACCGCCTCCAGCAAAGGGTTTGCAGCCCACGTCCTGCACCAACTCGCGTACACGCGCGACGGCCGTCTCGTCGTCCCCGCAGATCGGCACGGCCAGCGGTCGCCCGTCGAAGACGGGCGGCCGCATGCGCCACACGTCCTCGTGGCAGAGGTTGAAAGCCTTGACCACGTGGGCTCCCGGTGCCGCCGCGGCAAGTTGCTGCGCGGCTGAGGGGCTTCCTTCCGTCAGCAGCCGGAAGCCCGGCCCGACCGGGTTGGAGCAGTCGAGCAGCACCTTGCCCTCCAGGGCTGCGTGCAGGTTCCGTGCCACGTCTACTCCCGCCCCGAAGGGCAACGCGGCCAGTACCACCTGACCGGACTCCGCCGCCGCGCACAGACTGGCCGGCTTCACGCTCCCTCCGATGCGCGTCGCGAGCCACTCCGCCTTGTGTGCGTCCCGTCCCCCGATGATCACCTCGTGCCCGGCCCGCACCCAGTGGGTGGCGAGCGCGTCAGCCATGTTGCCCGTTCCCAGTACGCCGATTCTCATCACGCGTTCCCTCTCCGTGCCTGCTTTGACGGTTCGTACCGACGCTAGAAGGCCGTTCGGGCACCATTTGGTACGTGACGACCGACGCCTTCCTCGCCGACTGCCGCGCCAGACTCGCCTTCGACCTGCTCTCCAATACCTGGAACGCCGTGGTGCTCTGGGCGCTGCGCGACGGCCCCAGGCGCCCGGTCGAACTGCGGGAGCGGATCGGGGGCATCAGCTCCAAGGTCCTCACCGAGACTCTGCGGCGGCTGCAGTTCAACGGACTGGTCGATCGGCAGGCACACCCCGACTCATCATCACGGGTCGAGTACCAGCTCACCGCTCTGGGACGGACCCTGCTGGCGCCCATCGACGCCGTCGGCGCATGGGCCTTCGAGCACGGTGATGAGGTTATGGCCGCCCAGGAAGCAGCATGCGTTCCCGACCCGCAGTCCGCTCGTTCACCTGGCTAGTGTGATGCGCCAGAAATTTTGAGGGTTAGTTCTGCTGTGTTTTCTGGTTGGTGGTGCCAACCTTGGTGAGGTAGTCGGCGAGGGAGTTGAGGATCTCGTCGGCGGTTTTGGTCCAGGTGAAGGGCCGTGGGTTCTCGTTCCAGGTGTCGATCCACGCGGTGATGTCGTCCTCCAGGGCCTTCACGGACCTGTGGACGCCGCGGCGGATGAGTTTGTCGGTCAGCAGGCCGAACCACCGCTCGACCTGGTTCATCCAGGAGGAGCCGGTCGGGGTGAAGTGGACGTGGAAGCGGGGGTGTTTGCCCAGCCACGTCTTGATCTCGGCAGTGTTGTGGGTGGCGTAGTTGTCACACACCAAGTGCACGTCGAGTCCGGTGGGCACCGCCTTGTCGATCCGGACCAGGAACTTCTTGAACTCAATCGCGCGGTGACGGCGGTGGAGTTGAGATATGACGGTGCCGTCAGTGATGTTGAAGGCAGCGAACAGACTGGTGATGCCGTGCCGCAGGTAGTCGTGGGTCCTGCGTTCGGGCATGCCCGGCAGCACCGGCTGCGAGCGGTCCAGCGCCTGAATCTGGGACTTCTCATCCACGCACAACACCACCGCCTTCTCGGGCGGGTGGTGGTACAGGCCGACGACGTCGACGACCTTGGCGACGAACTGCGGGTCGGTGGACAGTTTGAAGGAGTCCTGCAGGTGGGGCTTGAGGTCGAACTTCTTCCAGATCCGGCCGATGGTCGACTTCGACAGGCCGGTGCGCTGGGCCATCGAGGCCCGTGACCAGTGCGTGTCCCTGCCCGCGGTCGACTCCAGGGTGGCCACGATGACCTCCTCGACCCGGTCGAGGAGGATCGAGGGCGGCCGGCCCGAGCGGGGCTCGTCCTGCAGACCGTCGAGGCGTTGGGCGATGAACCGGGCCCGCCAGCGGTCCACGGTCGACCTGTCGATGCCGAGATCGGCCGCGGCCTGCTGGTTCGTCCCGCCCTCCGCGCAGCGCAGCACGATCTTTGCCCGCAACGCGAGGAACTGGGCAGTCTTCGCCCGCCGCGCCCACTGCGTCAGCTGCCTCCGCTCAGTCTCGTCCAGGACCAGGTCGGCCTTCGGCCGGCCAATCCAGCCGGCGTCCTCAAGCCCAGCCATCCGCTCCGCGGCGAAAGCCCGACGCCACTTGCCCACTGCCCTGGCCTGGACGCCGACGACCCGCCCGACACCCGCGTTTGACATGCCATCAGCACACGCCAGGATGATCCGGGCCTTCTCGGCCGAGCGCCGGTCCGACATTTTCGTCCGGCGCATCAACTCGGCACGCTCGGCCTCGGACAGCGTGATCTCCACAGCGGAAGGACCCGGATGCGCCATGGCAACAGGGTAGTTACTAACCCTCAAAATTTGTGGCGCATCACACTAGTCGGTGTTCCCGTCGCAACGGACCGCGGCTCCGGCTACGTGCCGCGCCCCGCCGAGCCGGAACCGCAGCTGGTTTTCGAGGAGCTCATGGTGGTTTCGCTTCGCCCGGCCGGAGCCGTTCCGCGAGCCGGCGTGCATGCCGGCCGGGATGCCCTGGTGGCGGCGCTGGGCGCGCCAGATACTGCCGCGCCGCAAGGCCCGAAGCTGCTGCTGCTACCACGGCGGTGACTGGCGCACGGTCAACTCGATGGCGCTGGAGGTGCTCAAGCGGCCCGGGCGCAGTCTGTGGACCCCGAGGACGTGGAGGAGTTTGCCATTGCCCACGCTGACGCGGCGGGGGCCAGCCGGTGGCAGATGGAGGCGCTGGCCACCATGTTCAACACCGCGGACGCGATCCAGCCCGACAGCGACAACGGCTACATCAACCGCCAGCACCGAGCCCAGGCCATGCTGGAGCAAGGCGTACGCCGCACCATCGTCCTGCGCCACATCGACGAGCCGTAGCCGCCCCGCGCTCCCGGCGTGCGCCCGCATCAACTCCGCGCCAGACATCACCCCGGCGATCGGTGCGGGGCTGTAGTTCACCAGGGTTCGGGCTGTCCGTGTGTGTCGGTATCCGGGTACATGAGTTTCTTCGCCTCGGTGAGGTTCCGAAACCCCAGGGGCGACAACATCAACACGGGCAGCCGATGCACTAGCTCCCGGAGTCAGACCTCCCGCGACATCCTGTTGTCAGACCCCGCCCGTAGCGTCGAGAGGGAGGGTCTGGAACAGCCGGGCCTCCGTTGGCGCGGGAGCGGCCCCATGGGTGAGATCAACATCGGTAGCAAGGACCTCAACCGACTGCTGACCGACAGCAGCACCCACGGGTCCTCCTACCAGCAACAGTTCGCTCGGCTGGCGGCCTCGCACCGGGGCCGGCCCGTGGCCGATATCCTGCCGCTGCTGCGCCAGGCGGCGGACCAGGCACTCCTGGGGTTCACCCCCGCTGATCTGGTCGAGCAGGCTGAGGCGATCAGCGCTGGTGCGCGGTACGTCCTGTGCATCAAGGTCACTTGATCAAGGAAATGCCGGGCGTGGTCCTGTGAGACGCGAGTGGCTGATCAGTAGGTCAAAGCACCGGCCCGGCGGGGACGCTGCCCCAGCGTTGTCGACCTCAGTCGAGCACGCCGAGGGCGGTGTCGGGCCTGCAGAAGCCGCACGGTTCGACACCGTCGGCCAGGGCCTGGCGGGCTGTGTCGCGGTCGACGGAGGTCATACGTTTGGCGTGGCGGAGCAGCCAGCAGTCGCCGGTGTGGACTGCGGTCAGCAGGTGCGGTCCTCCGAGGGCGTGCTCGATGGTCCACTCCGGCGGTGGCGGCCGCCGCCACTGGCCTTCTTCGCGTTCGGCTTCCTGCCGCCTCACGTCGGCGATGGCCTGGTCGATGCGGGCCAGCCACATGCTGTGCCAGGCCCGCAGCGTCTCCAGCCGGGGAAGATCGGGCGGCAGCAGGCCCGGAGGAAGCGGCTGGGTCATGGGGTGAAGTCCCGTCGCGTCATGGTGGCCGCGTCCCATCAGTACCAGCCGGCGCGGCGGCCGCCGGGCAGAGCGGGCCACAGCATCAGGTGATAGGCGCGCCGCTCATCGGGAGTGTCGTAGTGGGCCATCGCCACGGCCCGGTGGCGGCGCCTGCCGATCCACAGACTGATGGCAACGACCTCGTCGGGGGTGTAGTCGCGGGTAAGGCCGGCGGGCGGAGCTGGAGCTGGCGCCGCATCACGCGGGACCCGGGGCACGTTCATCAGGGGGACTGGCCCGCATGAGTCGCGATGGTCCGGTCGTGCCGAAGAGGAAGGATGTCATGTTGCGCCATAATTCAATTAGAGCACCTGTTCGATTAACTGCGTCACGCGGAGAGCCCGGCCTGTAGGGCTACCCACCAGAGACGGATCGTCGTACCCGGATCAGCTGCGGCCCGCATGGCGGAGGGCGTCGGCGAGCTGGTCGTGGGTCATGGCGGAGCGGCCCTTGATGCCAGCCTTGGCTGCTTTGTCGTAGAGCTCGGTCTTGGTCAGCGACTGAAGCGACCCAGCCTTCGAGCTACTGGCGCGTTTCTTTGCTGCGGGCTTCTTCGAGCGTGCGTTCGTCTTGGAGGTGCTGGCTTTCTCGCCGGTGTCCTTGGGGGAGCGGGCGCGTTCGACGGAGGCGCGCAGGGCTTCCATCAGGTCCACGGCGCCGGTGGCCTTCGGTGCCGGTTCGGCCTTCTCGACGCGTCCGCCGGCCTGCTTGGCCTCGATGAGCTGGGCGACCTTCTCCTGGTAGACGTCGTGGTAGTCCTCCGGCTGCCAGTCGATGGCGAGCGCGTCGATGAGCTGGCGGGCCATTTTCAGCTCGCGGCGCTGGCCTGCCCGGCGGTCTTGGGGAGATCGGGGATCTCTTTGTGCGGGTCGCGGATCTCATCCGCCCAGTGCAGGGTGTGCAGGGCCAGCAGCCCTTTCTCGGCCTTGACCGCCACGAGGTACTCGCGGCCGCGCATCACGAACGTCGCGATCCCGGCCCGGTTCGACGCCGTAAGGGCCTGTCCCAGCAGGCTGTAGACCTTCGTGTACTCCCTGCCCTTCGGACCGAGGTAGTAGGTCTTGTCGAAGAAGATCGGATCCACACGGTCCAGGTCCACGAACCCGGAGACCTCCAGACTCTTCGAGCGGCCCGGAGCGATCTCGTCCAGCTCCTTGGGCTCCACCAGCACATACTCCTCGCCGGTGTCGAAACCCTTGACGATGTCGTCGAGCTCTACCTCCTTGCCGGTGCGCTCGTTCACCCGCTTGTTGCGGATCCGGTCCGAGGTGCCGCGCTGCAGCTGGTGGAAGTGGATCGTGTGGCTGTCGGTCGCCGTATAGAGCGCCACGGGCACGCTCACCAGGCCGAAACTGAGAATCCCGGTCCATATGGGTCTGGCCATCCGCTGCTCACCACCTCGAAGACATTCCCCGAGGCCGGGCGTATGCCCCCAGCGAGAGCCGTCATTCGCCCGTACCGGGCTGCCAACTTCAGTGACCGCCCGGTCGCCGGCCCGGGTGGCGCCACCCCCCTATCTGCGCATACTCCGGCGGCGAGACAGGCCTCCTCGCGAACTCCCAGCCCCCACCCCCCCGTCGTCGGCTCCCTGCGCGCACCCGGCGGCCCGGGGCCGGGTTTCGCAGGCCGCGTCAGTCCCGCCCTGTCGTTGTCTCGCCCGCCGTATGACAGCCGGGAAGACCTGAGCAATGTCGATGTCCAGCTCCGTGAAGCCGATGGTCGGTTGAGGGTGTTCCCCCGAGTGCAGCCCCTGTTCGCCCTGCCGCCCCGGCAGCGACGGGGCCCGGCTGTCCGGCTCGTCCCTGGCCAATGGGTCCGCTGGCAGCTCAACTACCGCTTCAGCAGCGCCCTGGGGATCCGGGACTGGACGTACTGGCTGGACACGTTCAACATCGCGTATGGGCCTGTGGATGCCGACGCGTTCTTGTCCGCGCCCACCGTGTTCATCGACGAGTGCGGACCACTCCGGTAGTTCAAGTGGCTGTGGTCACGCGTCAGATCGTTCTGCCTGGGCCTTGGTCTACTGGAGGCGGTAGGAGTCGGTCTCGTCGATGCAGAGAAGGTCGACGCGTCCGTAGCGGCGATGGTCTTGGCCAGCTATTTCTCGTCGGCGGCTTCGACGAGCTCGTCGACCAGCTTCGTCGCCAGGACGTACTTGACCCGGTAGCCCCTTCATCGCGGCCTCGGTGCCGAGCGCGATCAGCAGGTGGGACTTGCCGGTGCCCGAATCGCCGATCAGGCAGAGCGGGTGGCCCTTGCGGCCCCAGTCGCAGGACCGACGTTACCGGCCTGCAGTTCCTTGACGTCGGCGGGTGAGTTCCGCCCCGGCCCCGTCAGCGCGAGCTCGTTACGGCAGTGGCTCCCGCCTGCCCGCATGCCAGGTCTTCCCCCGGCCAAGGGCAAGCCCCTGTGCTGTGGCGCGGTGCGGGGCCTGATGGCCATGGCTCGGCCCTGAGCGGTGGCAGACGGTGGGGGACAGGCGCACCGGACCGGCGGAGAGGCGGGTCGGGCGGTGGAAGCCCCGATCGGGGTGGGGCAATGGGGTCGGGCCGGTGAAGCGCGGCATTCGGCCCGTCGCTTTCCTCTGATTCCGAGGTGATTGCTACGTCCCACCGGCATCTCCGGGGGGTACGTTTGGTCACTCTTGGTAATGCTCGGGCGTTTCAAAGGTGACCCGCCCCATAGGACCTACGTCACGTACGAGCGAGGATCGTAGCTCCGCAGGTCGCCGTGCCTCTGCCTTACGTGGGCTCCCACCTGCACGAATCGCCTGTCGGTGGCGCCAGGGGAGCTGGTGCAACGCTGCGAGGCTGCCTAGTAGGAGGGGCTGTTGCCAGGCGAACGGGGCGCCGGTAGAACTGGATGAGTCGCCGGAGCGGCCCGGGTGTTTCTCCCCGCCGCAGACGAATCCCTCTCCCTCGCGTGAGTGGCTCACGCATGCCTCCGGCATGCCGCGACCGTCCTCGTCCCCTTCGGAAGGCCCATCTGTGTCCAAGTCCGCCATCCGCCGCATCGTCGCTTCGAAGAAGACCCTCGCGGGTACCGTCGTCGCCCTCGGTGCCGCCGGTTCCCTGCTCGCCACGGTTCCCGCCCAGGCGGCCCCGACGAGCGCCAAGGCGATCGCCCAGCAGATGATCAAGGACCCGGCGCAGTTCCAGGCCTTCAACAACATCGTTTCCCATGAGAGCGGCTGGGACCACACCGCCACGAACTCCTCCTCGGGCGCCTACGGCCTGGTCCAGGCCCTGCCGGCCTCGAAGATGGCCTCGGCCGGCGCGGACTGGAAGACCAACCCGGCCACCCAGATCAAGTGGGGCCTGGACTACATGAACGACCGCTACGGCAGCCCCGTCGACGCCTGGAACTTCTGGCAGACCCACCACTGGTACTAAGCCGCCATCGGCAGCAGATGCACGAAGACGCTCGACCGGGACTACCCGGCCGAGCGTCCTTGCGTATGCGGCGCCGCCCATGGGGCGGTATCGGGCGTCGGGGTCGCCGCCTGGTCGGCTTATCTGGCCAGTCAGCTGTTCTGATTGCCGTCCGTGACGGAGCGCGACGGACGGGCAGTCCTGATATGCGAGTCGTCGGTGACAGCAAGGACTTCGTCAGAGGGCGGTATGAGACCTGATGCCTGATTCTTCGTTTCGTGCGGGACAGGCGGGCGGGTCGTAGCGATGTCGGTCGACTACGGCCGAGGCTGGGTGAACAAGCCTGGCTCGGCCTCGGTCAGGATCCCGCGGCCGGCCAGCCGCTTGAACTTGAGGCGGATGTTGTTGATGGTGTTGGGTGCGATCTCCATGTCCATCGCCTCGCACACCTGCCGCGTCCGCAGCGGATGGTCGGCTGCGGTGAACACCGCCATGATCTGCTGGTAGGCCGGATGGTCCGGCAGTTTCGGGGCCGGCGGCGCGGGCGGTTGTGGGTCGGGCAGCTCCAGCAGTGTCTTGCGGGTGATCCGGACTTCTTCGGCGGCCCGGACGTGTTTGTCGAGCTGTGTGGTCAGCCATGTGATCTGTTCCCGCGTGGTCTCGGCCTGCGCGGTGATCTCGCGTTCCCGCTCCTCCAGCCGTGCCAGTACCGCGCCGAGCGTCAGTTCCCCGCCGGTCATGCGGTGCGCCAGGCGGGCACGGTCGCCGAGGTCAGCCGGCGCAGTATCACCGCGGTCATCGCCCAGTACACCCGCGACTCCGAACTGCGGGGCAGATGCTCGTAGTCGCGCACCAGCCTGCGGTGCAACATCAAGATCCCATAGGCGCGTTCCACGACCCACCGCTTGGCCTGGGGAACGAACCCGGTCTGCGCGGGGTTGCGCTCCACGGCCTCCACCTCGATGCCCACCTTCTCCCCGTGCGCGACGACGGCGTTCTTGAAGCCCTGGTCGACCAGGGCCTTCTGAACGGCGTCGGTGTCGGCGGTGACCTTGTCCAGCAGTGCGATCCCAACGGCGTTCTCGTGCGCCGACGCGGCCGCCACGACCACCGCGATCACCAACCCCAGAACATCAACGGCCAGGCCACGCTTGCGGCCCGGTACTTTTTTGCCGCATCACGCCCCGTCGACTCAGCGGGCACTCCGGCCGCCGCGTGCACGCTCTGGGTGTCGAGCACCACCAGGCTCGGGTCCGCCTTCCGACGAGCCATTTCCCGCACCTGCCAGCGCAGCAGGTCGTGAATGGTCTGGTCGATGCCGTCATCGCGCCAGGTATAGAAGTAGTACTTCACCGCGCCGGGTGGCGGAAACTCGTGCGGGAGCAGCTCCCACTGGCAACCGGTCCGGCCCTGGTAGAGCAGCGCGTTGACGATCTCCCGCATCGCGTACCGACCCTGATGGCCGCTGACCGAGGGATGCGCGACCTTCCACGCGGCAATCACAGGCTCGACCAGCGCCCACTGCTCATCGCTCACGTCGGTCTTGTAGGGCTTGCGCTCACTCACGGTGCCCAGCCCAACATGCCCATGGCCGCCGACCGGCCGGAATGCCGCACCGCCACACGTTCAGGTGACGACAAAACTCCTATGGGTGCGGCTCTTCTGAAGTGACGTTCGGGATCAGGCTGTGAGCTTGTAGTTCTGCTGGTCAGGGCTGGGGTAGAGGCGTTGATGTTCCCGGGTCACGTGGAAGGTCCAGTAGTCGTCGAAGTCTCCGTTGGTGATCAGTGCGCGGAGTTGGAGGACGGCTTCGGCGCCGTCGAGTCCCCAGCGGGCGCCGGTGATGTCGAGGCGGTCGGCGATGAGGTGGCGGCAGGCTCCTTCGACGGCGCCGGTGGCGATGTCGATGGGCCAGCCCGCCGTGAGGGCGGTGTCGTAGTGGAGTTGGTCGAGGTGGCCGGTGAGGTAGCGGTGGCAGGTGGTGACTGCTTCGCGGCGGGCGGCAGGTAGCTGTTCGGCTGCGGCCTGGGCGCTCATCTCGGTGGCGGCGCGGGCGGCCTGTCCAGCGAGGATCGCGGTGAGTTTGTCCGCGGCCCAGGTCTCGGCCTCGCGACTGCCCGGCGGATGGAAGGCGTGCGCCGCGGTCCAGCAGTACTCGGCGACGTGTATGAAGTCGAGCAGGACGTGAACGCGGATGTCCCGGCGGGCTGCTTCGGTATGGATCAGGTCGAGTTGGTGGCGGGCGCCGTCGACGAGCACGACCCAGTCCCGCAGATGCTGCGGGTCGCGGGCCTCGGCCTGGTCGAAGGCGCCCGCCACGACCTGCTCCGGAGTACGGATCACGGAGGCGGTGCACCATTTCCGCAGTGCCTTCGGTCCCCGCCTCGCCGGCCGGGTATCGGTGCGTCCGCCGGGCGGATGGATGATGTCGTGCGGCCGTCGCGGGGCGGGAACGGTGTCGAAGACGCAGGCCACGGTCGCCATCCGCTTCCGGTTGGGTTTCTCGCCCGGGGCCAGGCGTCGGCGCCGCCCGGCCGCAGCAGTTTTGGCTGCCGCCCGGCGGGTGGCCTCGCGCAGGGCCTCGGGCCGCATCACCACTCCCTTGCCGTCGGCCTGGATGACCAGCGGCATCTCGCGGGTGCACGGGGCGGGGATCTTCGCCGTGTAGTAGGCGGCGAGGTCGACGGCCGCCTCCACGACGAGCTGTTCGAGGCGCCGTTTGCCCACCACTTTCCCGCAGCGTCGTTCGATCGCCTGCTGGGCCTGGTCGAAGGAGCCCCGCACCGCCTCCACGGCCGCGAGCCGGCGCAGTCCCATCGAGTGCCGGCCCGCGGGCAGCGACAAAGCGGCGTCCGCCGGATGGACGTTGGTCATTCCGGGGCCCCGGTGGGCCACCCTCTCCACCCGCACGAGCCCGAACAGGCAGGCCAGCCAGCGTCCGTGTCCCGTCTCCCGCCACGGACGCGGTCGCCCGTCCGGGCCGGACACTGCCGGATGCAGAGCGGACCGTACTGCTTCCTTCTCCGTGCGGGCCCGCAGGTCCAGATGGTCCTGGAAGAGCTGCCGCAGCAACTCCCGGCCCGCTTGTTCCAGGTGTTCTTCGTGCCTGTTTCTGAACCCTCGGACTCTGCGGGGTCGGTAGCCGTGCAAGCTGGCCGGGATTGGACTTATGCCCCCTCGGCGAAGCCCCCAAGGATGGCCGGAAGTCTTCGAGCGGGGGAACTGATGAGGCGTCCGACAACTGCTGTGGCCGCGGTCGGTCTGCTGCTGGCTCTGACGGCCTGCCAGTCGGGGGCGGCGTCCGGCAAGGTCCAGGGCACCGACGCCGAGTTGGCCTGTGCGGCCGTGAGCCGGCTGCCGGAACGGATGCCCGATACCGGCAGCGGGCAGGCATTCGACATCGCGGTGGCCCGCCTCGTCGGCGCCGAGGAACTGGCCAGGGCGGCCGCCCTGGCGCACGCCAAGATACAGCCGCTCGCCGACGCCCTGAGGGAGGCGCAGCAGCTGCTCAACGTGACCTCCGACGTCCAAAGGGCCGAACCCGCCATCAAGAAGGCCCGGACGTACTGCTGAGTGCCTGTTTCTGCGCCCTCGGACTCTGCGGGGTCGGTAGCCTGGTACCAGGTGAGCCGAGAGCCAAGTTGCTGCTGGGCAACTTGAGAACGATCAAGGCTGAGTCGGTCCACCGACCGCGTTCGCCAACCTCCGGGTGAAGGTCTCCCCGAAGACTGCCCCGCGCGTCCCACACACCCCAGCAGTTCCGTTCGCCGAACGGTCACGGTGTCCGGTCGGCGGACGCTTCCGCCAACTTCGCATTACGGGCAAAGGCTGGTTGTCCAGGGGTTGT
>NZ_JBHWUR010000069.1:0-8121 GCF_042737755.1 Streptomyces sp. NPDC059994 | reverse complement strand
CCGCGGTGTTACGCCCCCCCCCACCCCCCCCCGCCCCCCCCCCCACCCCCCTGCTTTGCCGTGCCCCCCCGGGCCCGGGTCCCGGTGGCCCCCACGCTTCCGCAAACTTCGCATTCCGGGCAATGGCTGGTTGACCTGCTGTTCTGGGGTTCAGAAACAGGCACTTCGAGTGCGGCGTGGGTCCATGAGGCGGCAGGTCCGCCTGGCAGGGTGCGTATCAGCGATTCGAAGGCACTGACCGAGCGGGCAAACAGGTCAGCGCCCGTGTGAGAGGCATACGGTTCCATCCCGGGGCTCTTCTCGTGCTGGGTCGATTGGGTGGCACCTTCGACTGTAGAGAGAAGAGCCCCGCCTCTACCCGGAGTTGGGCGAGGTTCCCGCCCGGCCGCGGGCCGGGGTGAACAGCCCCGGTTCGTCCTCGTCGAGCCAGCCCCGCTCGACGAGGCGCTTCAGCTTCGAGCGCGTGCCCTCGATCTTCCCGACCTGCGCAGATGTCCTGGTAGACCTGCGGCAGGACCTTCACATCCATGCCCGGCTGCCACTTCGGCACCGCCAGGACCCCCACCACCCGCCGTTCCGCACCCGCGTACGGCGACGACACCTGACCACCGTCCGGTGTCTCGACCTCCGTCTCCGCTTCCGAAGCCACCGTCATCTCAGCCAGCACCTCGGCAACCGTCTCCCGCGTGACCCGCAACCGCTCCAGACCCTCCCGGGCCTGCCCCAACTGCATGGTCACGAGGGCGAGTTCTTCCTCAAGTTCCTCCACCCGCACCCGGGCAGCCGCCTCCCGGGCCTCCAACTCCTCAAACAGCGATCCCATCCGGCACCCCCTCCACTACCAAGGTAGAGACGGACAGAGGCGAGCACATCCCCAACCGAGATTCCCCAACGCAACGCTTCGCTTCAGAAGAGCCGCACCCAAAACCGAATGACGCGAAGGGAACAGGGGCGCTACCGTCCGCGCATGGATCTTGAATCTGGTCAGGCCGTGCCCGCTGTTCCCGTTCCCCTCGATGTCGAAGTTCAGGTGGCCTATGACGCCTACCTGGCGGAGGAACCGGACTTGGCGCCGATGAACCTTGAGAAGCTGTCGGTGATCCGCGCGGGGGTCGACGACGCAGTGGTGGCGCTCGAGGACCTCAGCCATGGCGGACGCTTCGTCGTCTCCCAGCCTTCGGTACCCGGCCTGGACGGCGCCCCCGAGATCCCGCTGCTGGTGTGCACGCCCCCCGGCGCGCCCGCAGCGCGGCCGGTGCTCTACTTCATCCACGGCGGCGGCTTCTACTGCAGCGATCACCGCCTCGGGCTCGACCAGATACTCGACACGGCCGTGCAGCTCGGGGCCACGCTGATCTCGATCGGCTACCGGCTCGCGCCCGAGCACCCCTACCCCGCCCAGATCAACGACGCCTACGCCGGCCTGCTGTGGGTCGCCGACCACGCGGACGAGCTCGGCATCGACCCCGAGCGCATCATCGTCACGGGCCCCAGCGCCGGCGGCGGCCTCAGCGCCGCGCTCGCCCTGTACGTGCGCGACAAGGGCGGTCCCCGCCTGCTCGGCCAACTGCTGACTGCCCCCCTGCTCGACGACCGCAACGACAGCGCCTCGGCCCGGCAGATGGACGACATCGAACTCTTCGACCGCAGCCACAACGCTTTCGCCTGGAACTCGCTGCTCGGCGACGCCCAGGGCGGAGCTGACGTGCCGCAGTACGCCGCGCCCGCCCGCGCCACCGACCTGACCGGCCTGCCGCCCATGTTCCTCGACGTCGGCTCCGCCGAGTGCCTGCGCGACGAGATCCTCGCCTACGCCGACCGGATCTGGCAGGCCGGCGGCAAAGCCGAGCTGCACGTGTGGCCCGGCGGAATCCACTCCTTCGACCGGAAAGCCCCCGAGGCGCGGATCAGCAAGGCCGCCGTCGCGGCACGCCGCAACTGGCTCGAGCGCCTTCTCGCCAACTGACGGTCTCCTCCGGCGGTCAAGGGCAGATCCTGCCATGAGCTGCAGACATCCGTCCCTTCAGAAGAGCCACACCCGGTTAGGAATGCTGACTTCAGCACGCGCACTGATGGCGGCGTCTTTGACGGCGATCGCTCTCGCCGGTGCCGCTAGCCCACCGGCATCGGCATCCGACTCGGTCAAGGACCTGCGGGCCAGCTCGTGCAGGCCGCGCTCGGCGGGCGGCTGCGCCTACGGCGTCGTCGTGAACTACTGGTACGCGCCTGGATCGTCACAGCGACACGTGGCGTGGGTGAGCGCGTCGCGGAGTCCGGTCGCCCGGGGTGCGGTGTATCGCGCCCAGTGGTCGTATCAGGAGCCGGGCCGCGTGGCCCGGGTGGGCGGAGGGTGGCGTCGGGGGGCGGTTGTCCACTCCTGGCATGAGGTCACGTGGGGGCGCGGCGGCCACACCGGACCGGCCGTCGCCCCGGGAACGCGCGTCTGTGTCCTTTTCAATTACGGCAGCGCAAGGCAGTGCGTCGAACTTCACTGACACGCGTGGCGCCGCCCGCCCCTGGCCAGGTCCCGCTGGGTGCCGAACGCAAAAAGGCCCAGCCCTGTTTTGAGGGCTGGGCCTTCACCACGTGCGGGTGCACGCGGAGTCAGGCGGCCCAGCTCGCGGGCGCGCCTTCGTCGGGGTTGGGGAGGCCCGCCGCGATCGCGAGGGCGGCCGGGTGCCGCATGGCGGTGACCGGGACCGCACCGGGTTCGGTGGCGGGTGCCCAGACCATGCGCCAGATGTCGTCCCACTCGCAGCCGCAGCCGCAGCCATAGAACGGATGGGGGTGGCGTAAGAAGACGCCCCACGTCTGGACGGCGCGTGGGATGCGGGGGATGAGCTCCGATGGGTCGTCGCCGGGGGTAGAGGCACTGGTGAAGTGTCGGTTTTCGTACCCTGCGGTATTCCGACGGTCTGGTAGGGCTGCCCACGGTTCCGCTGGTCGCGAGGCCGTTTCCCTGCCCTGGGCGCCATCGCTGGTTTGATCGAGTGATCACTTTGCGTCCATTCGGGTGTGAGGGTCGCGGCGGTTGCGATCTCTGTGCCCTGGATGATCAAAGATGGCCTCGGTAGTCAGGAGGCACCCTCGACGTGTCGACGTGTGCCGATACGGGCACCTGCCTCGCCTTTGACACTGTCGAGGCCAGCCCCAGGGACGCCCCTACGGCTGGCAACGACCAGCTTTACCTCTGCATCCTCCTGACGAGATCCGCCCCAGCCAGGTGTCACCTGGCACTCAGGCCCGCTCCCGCCACGACCGGGAGCCACCAGAGAAAGAGCGCCCACCATGACTTTTAAGACCCGCGCCGCGGTGGTCGGCACGACGGTGCTGACTGCCGTCACGCTGACGGCCGGCATCGCCAACGCAGATACGACCGCCCCCTACGCCCGCGCCGCCGCGGTGGTGACCGCGGACGGCAAGCTCCTGCACGGCAAGAACACCTCGGTCAGCCGGCCGAAGGCTGGCACGTACTGCGTCAAAGTCCTGGACCCGGAGATCAAGCTCGCCAACGCGGCGATCCTCGCGACGCT
The DNA here is from genome assembly GCF_042737755.1 of Streptomyces sp. NPDC059994. Taxonomy (NCBI): domain Bacteria; kingdom Bacillati; phylum Actinomycetota; class Actinomycetes; order Kitasatosporales; family Streptomycetaceae; genus Streptomyces; species Streptomyces sp. NPDC059994. The sequence goes on along the minus strand of NZ_JBHWUR010000069.1, from coordinate 4,588 downwards.
CACCAACGACTATGGCCAGATCCTCACCCTGGGAACACCCCATCCAAGTTGCGGCAACGCCGCCGACACCATCCTGGTCATGACCAGCAGCAACAACTCCGCTGCGGACAAGGCGTTCACCATCGCCGTGCTGTAGCCGCACGACGACAGAGGCCCCCTAGGGGCAATACCGCGAGCGTGTCTGAAAGATCGTGTAAGTCCGTGATGTGGAAGCCTGGCCCGGGCTCGGCCTCGGGCCTGTGGGCCGGGCGGATCGGACGAGTCATGGCAGACAGAAACGAAGCGGCCGCGTCGGTGGGCTGACGCCTCCGGGGCGGCCCTGCTCGGTGAGGGCGGGCTCCTGACGGAGATCACCAAGGCCGTTCTCGAGCGGGCTCTGGAAGCCGAGATGAGTGAACACCTCGGCTACGAACGCGGAGATTCAGCGGGTCACGGCTCGGGGAACTCCCGCAACGGAACCTCGCCCAAGACGGTCCTGACCGATGCCGGCGCGGTCACGTTGGCGGTGCCGCGGGACCGCAACGGCGACTTCGAACCGCGGCTGGTCCCGAAGAACGCCCGCCGCCTCGCGGGGTTCAACGACCGGATCCTCTCGCTCTACGCCCGCGGGATGAGCGTGCGCGACATCCGCTCCCACCTCGCCCAGATCTACGGGGTCGAGGTCAGTCCCGACCTGATCAGCAAGGTCACCGACGCAGTTGTGGACGAGCTCGTGACCTGGCAGAACAGGCCCCTCGACCCGGTCTGGCCGATCATCTACATCGACGCGCTGTGGGTCAAAATCCGCTCCGGTTCGGTGACGTCGAAGCCGGTCTATCTGGCCGTGGGCGTCGACATGGACGGCCGCAAAGACGTCCTCGGCCTGTGGGTCGGAGCCGAGGGTGAGGGCGCCACCACCTGGATGGCGGTCCTCTCCGAGCTGCGGAACCGCGGCATCGAGGACGTCTGCATCGTGGTCTGTGACGGCCTGAAGGGCCTGCCCGACGCGGTCACCGCGACCTGGGCCAAAGCCACCGTCCAGACGTGCGTGATCCACCTGACGAGAGCCTCGCTCAGGCTCTCGTCGTCGAAGGACCACCCCAAACTGGTGCCGGCTCTCAAGGCCATCTACACGGCCCCGACCGAACAGGCCGCCGAACAGGCCCTCGACCTGTTCGCAGCCTCTGACCTGGGCGAACGCTACCCGGCGATCGTCCGGACCTGGCGGTCGGCCTGGCCGGAGTTCACGCCCTACCTGGCGTTCCCGCCGGCCATAAGGACGGTGGTCTACTCCACGAACATGGTCGAATCGATCAACGCCCGCCTCCGCAAGGCCACCCGCAATCGCGGCCATTTCCCCTCGGAGCAGGCCGCGTTGAAGGTCCTCTACCTCGCGGTCCGCGAGCAGATCAACCCCAAAGCGCGCGACAAGAACCACGTCGCCGCACACTGGAAAGAGGCACTGAACCAGTTCTCACTCTTCTTCGAGGACCGGCTCAGCATCCAATGACACCAGACGACTTACACAAGATCGCTGACACGCCCTCGTGGACGCCACGGCCGCCTGCCCGGCGCCCGGGAAGGCATCGAAGTAGACGGAGAGCGCGTCATGATCGGCCCGTGGTGGTGCAAGACCAGCATGAAAAGCAGACCGCCGGACAGCTCTCCAGCGAGCAGCAACGGCTCATCGACGACATCCTCCCTCCTGCCCCCGCAACCCCTAGCCCATAGCCCCCTGCGGAGGGGGCTATGGGCTGGTCCTCGGCCCGGACTCAGCGCCTGCGAAAACCCCAGCCGTGCGGCGAGGCTGTCCATGGGGCTCGTGGCGAGAGACTCTGGTCGTGCGTTGTCCACGAGAACGGGCTCTGTCCGCGATTTCGTGAACGGTCTTCACCGGGTGCTCGATCGTTGGTCAGAACGGAAGGTCGTCGACGCGGCCCCAGGGGGATGGGGGTCCCGCCGTCGTCGGCGCTGGGTTGGTGTCTTGTGGATCGCAGACCGCGAAGGCATCTCGTTGCAGCGGCAGGCCCGTGATGTCCTCGCCCCATGCTTCAAGGGTCTCGATCGCTCGTTCGCGGTACTGCCAGAGCTCGCTCACGGCCAATGGGTCCCGCAGAAGCGGCACCAGCTTCTTGCGGTGATGGTTCAGGCGTTGGTCGTCGAGCAGAGGGATGCACGCAGCGACTGCCGCTTCGCGCACGTGAGGGTCTGGGTCCTGAAGGAAGGCCGCGACCGCGGAGTAGAGCAAGGGCCGGATCAGACAGGTCTGGACGAATGGAGGGTATTCCTCCGGCGGGAAGCCGATGCGGCGGCTGATCATGGCGATTTCATCACTGGCCGCGTCGCTGACCGAGCCGAGCCAGCCCAGCAGTGCGGCGCGCAGAGGGCCGGGAAAGTCGTGGGCGACCGGCAGGCAGGTGCGCGGGTCGCTGAGAATCGCGGCCACGTAGAGCGCGGCGGGGACCGTCGCCTCGTACAGGGTGTTCTGGTGGTGCACCACGTGGTGCAGGTAGTCCAGCGCCTCTGACCTCCCACGCTGGTCACTACCGAGGAGTTGGGCCAGCATCTGAGGCGTGTCCTCGGCCGGCCCCATGGCGTGTTCCAGGACTTCCCAGTCGGTACCTGCCAGCACCACGGCAGCATCAGGCAGTTCTGCGGGTACGGCATCGTTGGTCATCTCCGGATTGTGGCAGGGCCGACCGAAGCCGAGAGCAGGGGCTGTAGTAGATCACCATGAGCTGAGCCTCACGGAACTGCGGTCAGGACCGAACGGGCTCGCGGCCACCTTCCTTCAGGTGAGACCACACGCCGTACCCGGCTCGGCGCATCTGCTGGGATGATCGCCTCCTTATTCCACGTCGGGGGAAGCTGGGTCTGGCATGAGCACATGGTCACCGGAGGTGCTTGAGGTCCTGGAGGCCTCGGGTTGGACGGCCGGCAGGCGGGTCGACACGGCGGGCTGGCGGTCCATGTTCGAAGGAGTCGGCATCTGTATGCACGCTGCCGCGCAGGAGTTCCTCCAGGAGTTCGGGGGGCTGGCCGTGAGCCACGGCGGCCCGGGAATCAGCCGCGCCCGCGAGCCATTCGAACTGGACCCGGAGCTGGCCTGGGGAGAGGAAGACCGGTTCTCCCAGTGGAGCGACGTCCTGGGCAGAGAGCTCTTCCCTCTCGGTGAGCTCGATGGCGGTCGGTTCTTTCTCGGCATCGACGAGAACAGTGAGATCTATCTGGTCGAGACGTGGGTCGCCAGCTTCGGAGTCATGCCGCGCGCTCTGGAGAACCTGATCCTCGGCGTGATGCCCCGCACGATCGATGACGGACACGAGCAGCTCTGAAAGGGCACCCGCCGATTCGCGCGAGGCGCTGACGGGTCGCCATCCCGGTCCGTACCATGGCCTGTACGGCGCCGGCAGTAACGCGCATGGCCGGGGAAGGGATCAGAAGATGGCCGAGATCTCCCAGGACGCCGCGCTGGAGCACCGGCCGGACTATCCGCCCAAGACCCCGACCCCGCCCAAGAAGCCGCCGTCGCCCTTCCCGCCCGACACCGGCGCTGCGCCCAAGCCCCTCCTCCAGGACGCGCGGGCACGAGTGACGCTGGCGAACCGCCGCTGCGTCAACTGGCCCATGGAGTCGGCCCCATGGACCGCAAACGCCGCTCAGCGCCGGATCGTCGACCAGCTCCGGGCGTGGGGCTACTGCCCCGACGCGACGGCGGTGAAGCATGTGGTGACCGCCCTTATGGCGCCGGCTGTGGCAGACGCGGGACAACGCATCAGCGTCCACCTCGCCGACGAACAGGGCCAAGCCTGCATCCTCGTCCTCAGCCACCAGCACACCTCAGACACACCCACCGAGCCGACCCTGGCCACCGTGGCCGATTGTCCCTCGGTCGCCGCATGCGGCACCGACCGCGCTCCTGACGGAACACGCCTATGGGCGGTCATTGACCTCACCGCGCCGACCGATCAGAGGAGCAGTCAACTCAGCTAGGTGGACGCGCAGTTGACGATCATGATTCCGCCAGAGGCCTCGCGTCATCCGCAAAGGGGCACGCCAAGATCTCGAAGCATCCATAGTTTTCTGCTTCCATAGACCTCACACTCGTCCCGCACAGCCACTATCGTGAACATGCCCGGACGACCCCCGGGAGAGCAACAACATCCACGGGCCGAGGAGAGGGGCGCGCCAGATGACCAGACAATCCAGCCGGGCGGGAACCCTGGCACAGGACGAGCTCGTGGACCTGGTACAGCGCATCATGGACGGCGAAGGCACGGAAGACGAGCACGACGCGCTCGTCGAAACCCTGGAGAGGAACGTGCCGCATCCACGCGTCAGTGACCTGATCTACTATCCCGGGAACGAGGGATATGACAGAGAACTGACGGCACATCAGGTAGTTGAAGCCGCCCTCGCGTACCGGCCAATCGCACTGTGGCAGGGCCGACACCCCACCCCCTAGCCAGACCCAGGAATCCGCGGAGCGGATTCCGCCAGGCCGAATCGCGGAGCGATACGAGCCGCAGCCAACGGAGTTGGCTGCACCCGGCGGCGGAGCCGTCGGCCAGCCGCGCGGAGCGCGGCGGTTCGCCCGTCGCGTAGCGAC